>JAHEBI010000213.1:0-2711 GCA_024642325.1 Eudoraea sp.
TTTTATGGATTCATATTCTTTTAAATAAATGCCGGCATCCGTTAAAATCTTCTTTTGATCAGGAGTGAGGAGTTTTGTGGAAAGGATAGTCTTCATTGATTCATCTGGATTTTTATATCCTGCATCAATTCTTTTCCTCCATTCATTAGAATCTCGTTTGCGCAAATTTTGCCAAAACCCTTGATATCTGTAAATCCAACTTTCTTATCAACGGCAATTGCACGCTCTCCATCCAGAGATAACAATATACCTTTAAAAGTTAAAATTTCATTTTCAATGGCGGCAATTGCTCCTATCGGCGCTGTGCAACCGCCCTCTAATTCCTTTAAAAAATCCCGTTCAACCCGGGCGCATATTGCCGTGGTTTTATGATTTAAAGGTTGCAGTGCCTCCATGCTAAACTTGTCTTCATCTTTGGTCACTATCATCATTACACCCTGTGCAGGAGCAGGGATCATCCATTGCAGTTCCGTATAGTTTTCCGGAACTATATTTAAACGCTCAAGTCCGGCCGCTGCAAAAATTGCAGCATTCCAGGAACTATCTTCTAGTTTTTTAAGCCTGGTGTTGACATTTCCCCTTAGACCTGTGACCTCATGCAATGGATAACGATGAAGCCATTGTGCTTTTCTTCTCAAACTACCGGTGGCAATAATTCCTTCCGTATTTAAAAAATACAGGCCTTTATGAACCAATATATCTTTGGGATTGGCGCGTTTCATGACGGCGGCCTGAACAATACCATTGGGTAAAATAGTGGGGACATCTTTCATGGAATGCACAGCAATATCAATTTTGTCTGTGAGCAATGCCACATCCAGTGTTTTTGTAAAAATGCCGGTAATACCCATAGCATAAAGCGGCTGGTCTAGCTCCAGATCTCCGTCTGATTTCACGGGGATTAATTTTGTGGAATGCCCTTGTTGTTCAAGTATTTTTTTAACGTTGTTAGCCTGCCATAGTGCAAGTTCACTATCGCGCGTACCAATACGAATGACCTTTTTCATTAGGAATTTAATTCTAGTTGAAAAACCTTTTGGATGAGTTCCAAACTATCATCCGCATCATTCTCAGATTCTTTCAGATGGTTTGCAAATTGTTTGGTAATCTTCTGAATGATTCTTTCAGAAATAATATCAGCATGTTCTGAATTGAAACCGGTGAGCTTTTTAGACTGAAAATCCAGTTCTTCTTCTTTCATGGATTTTAGTTTCTTTTTAAGGGCTTTTATGACAGGAGCAAATTTTCGGGTTTCCAACCACTGGTTAAAATCCAATTTAACCTCATCAATAATGCCTTCCGCCTGCGGAATAAATTGTTTTCTTCGTTCAAGGGTTTCATCTGTTATTTGCGATAGGTGATCCAGATGCAACAGAGACACCCCCTTCAATTCCAATACATTATCCGCCACGTTTTTAGGAATGGAAAGGTCCAGGATCAGAAGAGGTTTCTTCGTATAAATTAACTCCTTTGTGATGGTAGGAGCGTTTGCGCCAGTGGCTACAATAAGAACATCCGTACGGCGGATTTCGGCCTGTAAATCTCCATAATCCTTTACTACAAGATTAAACTTTCCTGCAATTTTTTCGGCCTTATTTTTGGTTCGGTTAATAAGGGTTATATGAGAATGGTTTGTATGTTTGATGAGATTTTCACAAGTATTTCTGCCTATTTTGCCCGTGCCAAAAAGCAGAATATTCTTGTCTGAAATATCGGTTACATTTTTTAAAATGTACTGAACAGATGCAAATGCCACAGAAGCAGCTCCGGAGGAAATTTCGGTTTCATTTTTTATTCGCTTGCTGGCCTGAATGACAGAATTAACCAGACGTTCCAAAAAATGATTGGTCAGGTCATGTTTTTTAGAGTTGTAAAAGCTGCGTTTTAGTTGACTAATAATTTCAAAGTCACCCAGAATCTGGCTATCTAATCCAGTGCCAACCCGAAACAAGTGGTTAATAGCCTCATAATTTTTTAATACATAGGCTACTTCCTGAAATTCTTCAACCGTACCTTGAGAATGATCACAAAGTAGTTTAATCAATTGAAAGGGATGCTGTGCAAAACCGTGTAATTCAGTCCGATTACAAGTAGAATTAATAAGAAGGCCATCAACACCTAATGTCTTAGCCTCTGTTAAAAGCGCATCCGTCGCTTCCTGATCCAAACTAAATTTTCCCCTGACTATAGCATCTGCATTTTTATAGCTTAACCCTACTGTATAGAAAGAATTGTGTTTGGAGATATTATACCTCTTCATGCAATATCAATATGACTCACAAAATTAATAGCATCCCTTTAATAAAAATAACGATAGCGGTACAATATATATCGCTTTAAGTTTTTTTATGCTTATTTCATCGAAAATATTTGAAAAACCATTACTTTTAAGCGTTTAACAGACATTCGCATTCATTTTATTTAGAATGTTTCTAAATTAAATAGTTATAAAATACCCTAAAATGGATTACAAAAATATCGCTCAAGGTTCATTTTCGGAAGTCTGGATAGACGATGATTTTTATGTGTTAAAGATTCAAAATGAAGGTTCAACTATTCAAAAGGTCACCCGTGATATTGATAGCAGCTTTATCCAATTCCACTTTTGTTTAAAAGGAAATGCGAAATTTATTTTTAGTGAAGGACATTATGCATTAGAGGTATCCGAAGAGAATTCTTTGCTTCTGTACAATACCCAGTTAGACCTGCCT
>JAHEBI010000213.1:2721-5175 GCA_024642325.1 Eudoraea sp.
CAATTCATGGATGGTTTCCGTTGTAATGACCATACGCAGATTCCATTCTTTATTTTCGAAAGAAGCGGACTATATTCCTTTTTTGAGTAAAGATAACAAGGAGAAAAAATATTATGCACAAGAGGGCGTTTCTCCTGCTATTGCCATTATTCTCAGCCAAATAATTAATTACAACCTCCATCCCTCCATTAAGGAACTCTATGTTAAAGCCAAGGTGTATGAATTGATTTCTTTATATTTTAATAAAAGCCAGGATGCGGATATAGAACAATGTCCATTCCTGGTGGATGAGGACAATGTAAAGCGAATAAAGCAGGCCAAGGAAATTATGATAACCCGCATGGCAGAACCACCTACCCTTGCCCAGCTCTCGGAGGAGATCGGACTTTCACTTAAAAAACTTAAGGAGGGATTTAAGCAAGTATACGGAGAACCCGTTTTTAGTTTTTTATTTGAATATAAGATGGATTTTGCCCGCAAAATGCTGGAGTCTGGCGAGTATAATGTAAATGAAGTTGGACATAGGATAGGATATAGTACGTCCAGTCATTTTATTGCTTCATTTAAAAAAAAATACGGTACAACCCCAAAAAAATATTTAATGTCATTGGGGAATTAATAGCAACAGTCAGAAGAATTCTCGATATTTAACAAACTATAAAAACGCACCTATGAAAACACTCGGAACATTTATTGCCTCTTTACTTTTTTGCATTTCATTTTCAGTAACTTCTCAACCGCAGATGCAGGAGGAAAATATTGCCACTATTAAAAAAGAAAAGGCTCAAATCCTGGTTTTTACAAAAACCATGGGTTATAGGCACAAATCTATTGAAAAGGGTGTGGAAACTTTAGTAAAATTGGGGAAAAAGAACAATTTTTCAATTACACAAACAGAAGATTCTTTACAATTTAATGCTGCTAACTTAAAAAAATATGACCTGGTGCTCTTTCTAAGCACAACTTTGGATGTTTTGGGGACTGAACAGGAGGAGGCTTTTAAAGAGTATATTAATAATGGGGGCAATTACATGGGAATTCATGCCGCCAGCGATACGGAATACGAATGGCCGTGGTATGGTAAATTAGTTGGGGCATATTTTACCAGCCATCCAAACGACCCCAATGTCAGGGAGGCCAAAATGAATGTCGTGAACAAGGAACATTTGTCAACAGCTCATCTTCAGGACACCTGGGTACGTACTGATGAATGGTACAATTATAAAAATATAAATCCTGATATGGAGGTGCTTATTTATTTGGATGAAACCTCATATGAAGGAGGGACAAACGGCGATAACCACCCTATTGCCTGGTATCAGGAGTTTGACGGAGGCCGTGTTTTTTACACTGGCGGTGGTCATACATCGGAATCTTATGATGAACCAGACTTTCAAAAACATTTGGTAGGAGGAATTAATTATTGCCTGGGGAGATAAGCACCTTTTTTTAAAAGAACATATTTGACGTGCTTAGTGGATAATTATGGATCGAAGAAAGTTTTATAGTACCCTGGGATTTGCCGCTGTAGCAGCTACAGCTATACCATCGGCTTGCAGGGAAAACAAAGTTGTGAGTGAAGATACATCTGAAACTGCCGGGGATGACTGTGGTTTTAAGGTAACAGAAGAATTGTCTGAACGTATGTATGACAAGGCTTTAGAAATAACTAAATCTAAAGTTCGTGGTGGAGATTCTGAACCTTTTTTTAAAAAACCCTTTGTGGATGCAGCTTTTTCAGATAATATCTTTCTATGGGATAGTTGTTTTATAGTGGCTTTTGCGAAATACCACATGGAAGAGTTGCCGGTATATCAGGCTCTGGATAATTTTTATGATCGCATAGAAGAAGACGGATTTATCTGTCGTGAGTACAGAAAAGATGGGAGGCCCCTCTGGCCTAAAACCCATCCGGTATCCATTAATCCACCCTTGCTGGCCTTTGCTGAAACTGAAATTTACAGGCTGCAGAAGGATGTTGACCGACTAAGAAAAGTCTATCCCACATTAAAAAAGAATTTTGAATTTCACGTGACTACCTATCAGGGCACAGATAAACTATTTTGGGGAGATACTTTAGGGATGGGGATGGACAACATTCCCAGATTTCCAGGGGGATGGACAACGGATAAAGGTAATGGGATGACACATCATGAGCTCGGGGAAAAGTTGGGTGAGATGGGTGGTTCCACAGCAGAGGAACGTCTAAATTCATTTATCAGAGATTATGTAAACACCTTGCAGGGTGTTTGGAACAAACAAGGCCGCCTGGTGGATTTTACAGCGCAAATGGCCATGTATGCCCTTCAGCTTAAGTATATCGCAGGGGAGATAGGTGCTGGCGGGGATATTTCTTATTATGAGGCCTTCCATGCCCAGGTAAAGGAAGCGCTAAACACCTTATGCTGGAATGATGAAGATACCTTTTATTATGATCTGGGCGATGGAAAACAA
>JAHEBI010000214.1 GCA_024642325.1 Eudoraea sp.
AACAAATGGGAAGACAAAACTTACCTTAGGTATACAGGATATCCTGGTGGTCAGAGATCAACCACTGCAAGGGAACTGTTAGTCAAAAATCCTGCAAGTATCATTGAAAAAGCAGTGAAAGGTATGCTTCCAAAAAACAAATTAGGCGCTGAATTGTTTAGAAACTTAAGAGTTTATGCCGGAACTGAACATGATCAGGAGGCTCAAAAACCAAAGGCTATTAACTTAAATGACCTTAACTAAATGGACATAATTCATAAAATAGGCAGAAGAAAAACGGCTGTTGCACGGGTATATATTTCAGAAGGAAAAGGCAACATTACCGTTAATAAAAGGACATTAGAAGATTATTTTTCTACGGCTACTCTACAGTATAAAGTAAAGCAACCTTTTGCGCTTACTAATACTGTGGACAATTATGATGTGAAAGTTAATGTTTACGGAGGTGGAATTACCGGACAGGCGGAAGCGGTGCGACTGGCTTTGTCAAGGGCCCTTTGTGAGATTGAGGCTGAAAACAGGGTAGTATTAAAACCTGAAGGTTTACTTACGAGAGATCCCAGAATGGTTGAGCGTAAAAAGTTTGGTCAGAAAAAGGCACGTAAAAAATTCCAATTCTCGAAACGATAAAATTATATTCTGGTCCTGGAACGAATTCAGGATTGTTAACCCAAGTTCATTGAAAGTCTCACCTAAGAGGGACAATTAAAAATCAAAACCTTTTTAGGGGTATCTTATATAAGATGTCTTTAAAACAGGTAAAGGTTAAATTTAGTTTAGCATCTAAATGTTGGAGGCTTTCCGTTTAGAAGGAATACCACTTCAATATTGCTAATTCAAAAGAACGTAAACTAAGTATTAAAATGGCTAAGAAAGCTGAAGTTAAAGAATTATTAGAAGCTGGTGTACACTTTGGACACCTTACACGAAAATGGAATCCAAATATGGCTCCCTACATCTACATGGAGCGGAATGGGATTCACGTAATCAATTTATACAAAACGGTTGCTAAATTGGAAGAGGCTAATGAAGCCCTGTCCAAAATTGCGGCATCTGGCCGGAAAATCTTATTTGTAGCTACAAAGAAACAGGCCAAAGACATTGTTGCTGAGAAAGTATCCAATGTAAATATGCCTTACATTACGGAAAGATGGCCCGGTGGTATGTTGACAAACTTTGTTACCATAAGAAAGGCGGTAAAAAAAATGGCTTCCATTGATCGGATGAAGAAGGACGGGACGTTTAATACCCTTTCTAAAAAAGAACGTTTACAGGTAGATCGTCTCCGTGCTAAATTAGAAAAGAACCTTGGTTCTATATCGGATATGACACGTTTACCCGGAGCACTATTTATTGTAGATACGATGCGGGAGCATATTGCTGTAAAAGAGGCCCAAAAATTGAACATCCCCATCTTTGCCATGGTGGATACCAACTCAGATCCACGACCCATTAATTATGTGATTCCTTCAAACGATGATGCATCTAAATCTATTAATGTGATTTTAACTGAGGTTACAAATGCAATTGCTGCTGGTCTGGAAGAGCGTAAATCCGAAAAACAATCCGTTAAAGAGGGTGCCTCTGATGAAACTACACCCCAGGACAAATCACCAAAAGTTGAGAAAAAAGCTGAGAAAGAAACAGTTGTAGCAACTAAGGCACCTGAAAAAGAAAAAAAAGAAGTTAAAAAGGCAGCGAAAGAGGATTCAGACAATCTGACAAAAATTGAAGGTATTGGCCCGAAAGCAGCTGAAGCTCTCATTAAAGCTGGTATTGATTCCTATGCGACTTTAGCAGAAACAGATGCTGAAAAAATCAAGGAAATCCTGACTGAAGCGAGCTCCAGAATGGCTCATTTAGATCCAGGCTCCTGGCCAAAACAAGCAGAAATGGCTGCTGAAGGAAACTGGGATGAGTTGAAAGCCTGGCAGGATAAGGCTAAAGGTGGCGTAGAGTAAATAAGGTTAAAAAATATAATAAACAACTGAATACGAGCAGTCGTGTTCTATAAAAAATAAATAAAATGGTAAAAATTACCGCTGCAGAAGTTAATAATTTAAGAAAGACCACAGGCGCTGGAATGATGGATTGCAAAAATGCCCTGGTTGAAGCAGAAGGAGATTTTGAACTAGCTATAGAAATCCTTCGAAAAAAGGGGCAAAAAGTGGCTGCCAAGAGGGCAGACAGAGATTCTTCTGAAGGCGCCACAATAGCCGCCGTAAATTCTGACAATACAAGTGGAGTTATTATTTCGCTGAATTGTGAAACAGATTTTGTTGCCAAGAATGATAGTTTTGTTTCCCTTGCCAATGAACTGGCTGAACTTGCGCTTAATTTTGACAACAAGGATGAATTTTTAAATGCAAGTTACAACGGTATATCTGTACAGGAAAAACTGACCGAACAGACTGGTGTAATTGGCGAAAAAATTGAAATTGGCGGCTTTAGGAAACTAAATGCTCCATTTGTAGGATCATATATTCATGCCGGAAACAAGATTGCAACTTTGGTAGGACTTTCCAGCGCGGTAGAAGGTGCCGCTGCAGCCGCTAAAGACGTGGCTATGCAGGCCGCTGCAATGAACCCTGTTGCATTGGACGAATCTGCTGTAGATCAATCAGTTATTGACAAAGAGATAGAAATTGCCAAAGAGCAGTTACGCCAGGAAGGTAAGCCTGAGGCCATGTTGGATAATATCGCAAAAGGAAAATTAAAACGTTTCTTTAAAGATAATACGCTGGTAAACCAGGATTTTATTAAGGACAATAAACAAAGTGTTTCTCAGTACATCAAATCTGTAGATCCAAAGTTGGAAATCACAGGTTTTGAGCGGGTAGCTTTAGGGTAAAACACTTATTAAAGACCAGGTAAGAAACCACTTTTCAAAAAGAAAAGTGGTTTTTTGTTGGATCTACTTTACCCAATCCTGTTCTTCCAGTTCAAAAAGTTCATTTACAGAGATTTTAAATATCCCGGAAAGACGCAAAGACAGTACAGTCGACGGCACATATTTCCCAAGCTCCATAGCATTGATTGTTTGTCTGCTTACTTTAGCCTTATCAGCAAGCTGAGCCTGGGTCATATTTTGTATTGCCCTATGAATTTTAATACTGTTCTTCATAACTCACAGATTTGCTTAGTCTCCAAAGTTTGACATTAAATCTAATAATAAAGAAAAACAACATAGTGAACATATTGAATACCATCGCCCAAAAAAAGGAGAAGTCATAAAGAAATAAGAATGCCACAAGTAAGACGCCATAATTCAAATACATAGCCCAAACCAGAGATTCTAATCGCATTTTTGTAATTAGTTCATCTTCGTTCTTTTCCTTTGAAAATGCCACTATAATACCTCCTATTATGACTAAAATACCAAGTATTTCGTTTAATATATTATTTTCGACCAGACCAATAAACGTATAGTTTCCCAAAAAATCCTTATCAATAAATATTCCTATTACACGGGCATCAAAAATTGGGGGTTCCCAATCCGTAATAATGGTAATTAACCCTAAAATCACTGAGGGTACTAAGATTATCCAACCTAACATTTTGAACTTCGATGAAAGTAAATAATTTGTTTCCATGATTAATTTTTAATCAAATGTAAAGTTTATTTTACTTTTAGACAAATTATTTTTACATTATACTGAACTCTTTGTTTTAGTACTTATTCAGTTAAAATTCAAATGTTGAATTGTTCTAACGGTCAGCCTTTGAGCCAGGCCTTCCTAAGTATGGATTGGGGTGTATTTTCCAAATTATCTATTGGTGCAATGACTGTTACCTTAACGGTTGGATCCCCTACTTTGCCATGAAGTATTAATTCTTTCTCACCCCGTTGAACGACCATGTTAATTTCCCTGTTAGCAGTCCATCCAAAACTTTGTCCAATAATTGGCCTTATTGATTCCAATGAAATGGGCATGCCATCAATACTCTTTATGGTATCACCTCCCTGTGCACCAAGATCTGTAAAAAAGGTATTTAATTCAATACCGTTTCTTATAAAAATTGCATCATTGTTACTTTGATCAATATCTATGAAGGGTATTTCTCCGTTTAAAAAATAACCGCTTTGTTCTTGTATGTCCATCTTTCCTAATCCCACTGAGGCCAGAATCTCTTCATAATCCAAAGGTGTTGTGCCTATAACATGCGTATCAAAAAATGGTTTTATTTCAGGATAAGTCATTGCTACAATCTCGTCAATAATATCCTTGTCTTCAAATGGAGTATCATTATCATATTTTTTCGAAAGTTCCTTCATTAACCATAATACACCCTTTTCTCCGTTACTCAATTCCCTGAGTCTAATATCCAGGCTCATATTGATTAAGGTACCTTTTTCATAAACATTGGCATAATTCCCTTTATAAGGGTTTTCAAAGATGTTTTTACTCATAGTTGTAAATGACATTTCATCATCATATGCCCTGGAGTTATATATTTTATCTGCAATGCGTTTATAAAATTCGGTTTCATCTATTAGACCCTGCTGAATCTGAAAAAGGTTTGCGAAATATTCAGTAGTCCCTTCATACATCCATAGGTGTTCAGACATTTTAGGGTTGTTAAAATCAAAGTATTGTATTTCTTTTGAATGCACATTCAGAGGGGTAACAATATGAAAAAATTCATGTGAGACAACATCAATCATGGCTTTTTCCAGATCCTGTAATGGCATTTGTTCAGGTAGCACTACTAAAGTAGAAGTATGATGCTCCAAAGCTCCAAATCCGGAGGCATCCCTTTCGTCCAGCGTAGATAAGTACAACAAAATATTATATTCCTTTGTGCCATCAATATCTCCAAGAAATGCCTTTTGAGCCCTCATCATAAGCTCCATACTCTCCCGCAAATCTTCTGCCGAATAAATATCGTTTGGAGAATAAACACTCAGATTAACGGCAATATCATTGATGACAAAAGAAGCGGTATTTGATTTGGCATAAAGGATAGGGCTATCCACCACCTCAAAATATCTTGATGCTAGAAACGTATCTGTTATACTATTGTTATCATCCTGCTTTTTTATCAATGATGTTGTAGGCACTAAATCCGAAGGAGCAGAAACAATTAGCTCATAAGGCACTTCTTTTAATCCCTCAAAATAGCCAACAAAGCCGTGAAGATTCAATACAAAATTTTGATCTTTTAAGATATTT
>JAHEBI010000215.1 GCA_024642325.1 Eudoraea sp.
AGGTAATCCAAAATCATCCTCATTTTTATATCGGTATAACAATCCATCATTGCTTAACTCTTTTTCTATTGCCAATACCGTACTTACATATTTTGGGTCTTTGGCATGAATAAATCCATAAGACTCCATCAATAAAACTGAGGCATCCAGGTGGGTGGATCCATAAGACTGAGTAAAGGCATTCACCTCATTGTTCCAGCTATTCGAATGTATATCCTGTTTTATTTCCTGCTCCAGTTTTACCCATTTTTCAAGTTTCCGGGTTTTATTGAGTATCCTGGCAACTTTTATTGCCCGGTCAATTGCTACCCAACACAGCACTTTGGAAAAAGTAAAGTGCCTTTCTTCCGTTCTCAATTCCCAAATCCCCTTATCGGCCTCTTTCCAGTGCCTGGTTACAATCCAGACGATTCCCTTGGTTATGCCCCATAATTCTTCCCCATTCTCTATATTCGTGCTAAATTTCACCAATTGGGCGTGAATTACATCCATTAGAATACCATAGATGTCATTTTGTTTTTGTTCATAAGCTGCATTTCCAATGCGTACGGGTTTGGAACCCTTATATCCGCTTAAGTGATCCAGAGTCTCTTCTGTAAGGTTTTTTTCCTTGTTAATACCATACATTATCTGGAGTTTCTCATCTTTATCCGGAATAAGATCAATTATAAACTGAAGATATCTCCTTGCAACATTCTTATGCCCTAATTGAGCCATAACTTTTATAACCATAGACGCATCCCTTATCCAGCAAAAACGATAGTCCCAATTTCTGACTTCACCAATGGTTTCAGGTAATGATGTGGTGGCGGCAGCAAGTACTGCGCCTGTTTTATCGTAGCTTAAAAGTTTAAGAGTTATAGCACTTCTTGTAATTTCCTTGTTATACTGATTATAATTTGGTGTTCTGTTGGTCCAGTTGAGCCAATAAACCTTGGTGTTTTCCAGATCTAGATAAATCTTCTGTGAATTTGGCTGTAAAATCTTCTCATTGTAAGCCAGTAAAAAGTACCCGTTTTTGGTAACCTCAATCTCCCGCCCTTCCAGTACTGCATTTTTGTTAAATGACGTATACAAAAAGACCGTGTCAAATTTTTCGTTGTCAGTAAGGCTCACCACAAAATTCCTTTTTACATAAGACCGTGTCTCCCCTTTGGCATACTCCAGTTTTGGATCATAAAGAACTTTAAATCTGGGGTTCCCTTTTATATGTCTAACATGCCGTGCTAATTCCGGGGGTGCGTGATAGTTCCCTTTTTCAGTATAATACCTGGGCATAAAATCATGCAATTCAAAGATATTGTCACCATCCGAAAATTTGGTGATCAGGATAGCCGTATTTTTTTTATACCGTTGGCTTATCGAATACTCTTCAGAAACATGAATTTCAAAGCTTCCTCCAATTTTTTCATCCAGAATTTTGGCAAAAACTGATGAGGAATCAAACTGAGGTAAACAACACCATTCGAGGGAACCGGTTTTGGAAATTAATGCTGCACTCCTGCAATTTCCGATAATACCATAATCTAAGTTGTCCATAATTGAATTATCCGCTAAAAGGTCCTTTTTAATTGCTATTGCACAGCAATTTGCCGAAATTTAGAAAAATTAAAATCAAAACACCTTAATTTTAGACAATACATGGGCAAAACTATCATAATCTCAAATAGACTACCGGTTCAATTGCAAATTAGCAATGGAAGCATCAATGCAATACCAAGTGTGGGGGGGTTGGCTACTGGCATGAAGTCCGTTCATTCGGGTGGAGATAGTCTTTGGATTGGCTGGAGCGGTCTTACCGATGAGGAAATTCCAAAGAAACTAATCCCTAAAATAGATAAAGCACTTGCCGAACATGGTTCATCCAAAGTAAGCCTCAGCAAAGAGGAGGTAAACGGCTTTTATTTTGGATTTAGCAATCGTACGATCTGGCCTTTATTTCATTATTTTTTGGAATATGCTGAATTTGAATTAGGTAGCTGGCTGACATATAAGTCGGTTAATCAAAAATTTGCCGATGCCATAATAGAAAAAGCAGGCGAAAATGATACAATTTGGATACATGACTACCAATTAATGTTGGTGCCAAAAATGGTTCGGGAAAAGCGCCCTAATTTGTCCATTGGATTTTTCCTGCATATTCCTTTTCCCTCCTATGAGATTTTCCGGACATTGCCATGGCGTGAAGAGGTACTTGAAGGTTTACTGGGTTCAGATTTAATAGGTTTTCATACCTATGATTATGAACGTCACTTTTTGAGCTCTGTGAGAAGGTTGTTGGGTACTGAAGTTAGTTTCAATGATATCTATGTGGATAACAGAATTGTAAAGGCAGATTCCTTTCCAATGGGCATAGACTATAAAAAATTTAGTGAGGCGGCAAAAATACATCAACAGAATAGCGAAGATCAAAAATCTGATTTGCAAAGAAGACTCGACCTTCATAAAAAATCAAGTCCCGATGCAAAATTAATCCTGTCTATTGATCGTC
Organism: Eudoraea sp.; assembly: GCA_024642325.1. Classification (GTDB taxonomy): domain Bacteria; phylum Bacteroidota; class Bacteroidia; order Flavobacteriales; family Flavobacteriaceae; genus Eudoraea. Next base: position 2,492 of record JAHEBI010000215.1, read on the forward strand.
TGGATTACAGCAAGGGTATTGCAAAGCGATTGCATGCATTTAAATATTTTCTCGACAAATATCCGGAATACAAAGAAAAAATCCGCCTTATAATACTAGCCGTTCCCTCCCGCTCCAATGTCCCCCAATACAAACTTTTAAAAAAGGAGATTGATGAACTTGTAGGACGAATTAACGGCGAATTATCCACTGTTAGCTGGACCCCTATCTGGTATTTTTACAGGTCACTCCCTTTTGAAAATTTAATCGATTTATACACCAGTAGTGATATCGCCTGGCTGACCCCTATCAGAGACGGAATGAACCTGGTTGCCAAAGAATATATTGCCACCAGAACAGATAAAACAGGAGTCCTGATTTTAAGCGAAATGGCCGGTTCTGCCAATGAAATGAATGAATCTTTACTTATCAATCCGAATAATTTTGAACAGATAGCAGATACCATGTTCAGGGCTATCAACATGCCTGTGGAAGAACAACAAAGTAGAAATACTATCCTTCAAAAACGACTTGAACGTTATAATGTGGAGAAATGGGCCAATGATTTTATGAACTCACTACAGGAACAAAAAAACCGGGATAAAGCCAATGTTTCAAAACGCCTTACGGAAAGCCTATTGAAAATAGTACTTAAAGATTATAACAAAGCCAAAAAAAGACTTTTTTTTATTGACTATGACGGTACGTTAACCGGATTTAAAATTGATCCCCAAAAAGCAAGTCCGGATAAGGAACTCTACAATCTAATAGACCAGCTTAATGAGAAGGAAGGTAACGATATCTATTTGATAAGCGGGCGTGATAAGGAAACTTTCGCCCGTTGGTTTTTGCATAAAAAATATAACATGATTGTAGAGCACGGGGTATGGATTTCAGAACTAGGCCAGGAATTTAAAATGCTTGAAAAAGTTAATAAGGACTGGATGGAAAAAATACATCCGGTATTAGAATCGTTCGTTGACCGAACCCCCGGTTCCTTTATTGAAGTAAAAAATTATTCGCTCGCGTGGCACTACAGAAATACCGACCCTGACTTTGGTGCCAACAGGGCCACAGAATTGAATACAGTACTTACCAGTCTTATTGGCAATGATGATATAAGTATCTTGAACGGCAACAAAGTAATGGAAATTAAAAGTAGTAACGTTAATAAAGGCAGGGCAGCAATGCGAGTGCTGGCACAGAAGGATTATGATTTTATTTTTGCAATTGGGGATGATTGGACAGATGAGTTTATGTTTCAGGAACTACCTGAAGAAACGGTAACTGTTAAAGTAGGGTTGCAGAATACACAGGCCAGGTATTTTATTGAAAGTGTTTCCGGCGTGCGGGATATCCTCCAAAAATTTATTTAGTGCTATTTTGATTTTTTCAATTTTGGCTAACCTAGCAATCTGTTATTTAACTATTTATATACAATTATTTTAATAATTTGATAAGCCTGATTTCTATCTTTACTCGTCATCAATAGATAATTTTCAGGCTAAAATGTAATAGTCTGATTTGTTTGAATGTTAGATTTAGTCTTAATAGGGCAGCTAATTGTTCCAAGTTCACAATCCTAGTCGTATTTTTGTTGAATTAAATGAATACAAATCCCTCTTAATTTTATAGTCTATGAAAAATCTTTCTACTTTATTGCTGTTGGCATTTTCGGTATTTACTTATTCTCAAAGTGATTCCCGCTTATATGATATCATTGCTAATGTCTCATCTGAACGATTAAAAAATGATGTAACAACCCTAACGAACTTTGGAACCAGACATACACTAAGTGATACAATTTCGGCAACCAGAGGTATAGGTGCAGCAAGGCGGTGGATAAAAAGTGAATTTGAAAAAATTTCCGGTAATTGCAATAACTGCCTGGAAGTATTCTACCAAAAAGATTTAGTTAAGAAAGGTGAGAATGAACGTATCATCCATGATGTTTGGATAGTAAATGTTGTGGCCATTCAACGCGGCACTAAATACCCCAATAAGTTTATCATTATGAGTGGTGACATTGATTCCAGGGTAAGTGATCCTACAAATTTTACATCAGATGCCCCCGGGGCAAATGACAACGCCAGTGGTATGGCCGGTACCATTGAGGCCGCCAGGGTTCTAAGCAAATACAATTTTGAAAGTAGCATTGTATATGTTGGATTGTCCGGAGAAGAGCAAGGGCTATTTGGAGGTAAGGGACTTGCGGCATATGCTAAAGAAAAAGGATGGGAAATTTTAGGGATTTTAAATAATGATATGATTGGCAATATTAGCGGAGTAGATGGGGTAGTCAGTAATCGAGATTTTAGAATTTTCTCTGAACCCGTGCCTCCAACCGAAACGGAACAGCAGCGTAAAGCCCGAAGATTCTATGGTGGAGAAGTTGACGGCATTTCCCGTCAATTAGCAAGATATGTTTATAGATCTACTAAATCATATATGCCTGAAATGAATCCTATGCTTATTTACAGACTGGATCGTTTTGGAAGAGGCGGGCATCACAGGCCATTTAATGATGCCGGTTTTGCAGGTATTCGGATAATGGAAGCTCATGAAAATTATACACAGCAGCATCAGGATATCCGAATGGAAGATGGAATTGCTTATGGCGATGTACTGGAACATGTCAATTTTGAATATGCAAAAAAACTCACTGCAGTTAATGCCATAAGTTTAGCCTCAATTGCCTCGGCTC
>JAHEBI010000216.1 GCA_024642325.1 Eudoraea sp.
AGGATTTTTGACTAACAGTTCCCTTGCAGTGGTTGATCTCTGACCACCGGGATATCCGGTATACCTAAAGTAAGTTTTGTCTTCCCATTTGTTACCACTAAGTTGAATTTTTTCTGCGTTCACAATAACAACATTGTCACCGCAATCTACGTGTGGCGTAAAACTTGGCTTGTATTTACCTCTTAAGATTTTTGCCACTTTAGAAGCGAGACGCCCCAATGTTTGGCCTTCAGCATCAACTAATAACCACTGCTTCTCAACAGTACTCTTATTAGCAGATTTGGTCTTGTAGCTTAATGTATCCACTACTTCTTTTTTTATGAATTAAACACTCTAATCCCGTTTAACGGGCTGCAAATGTACAACTATAAAGTTGAAATGCAAACCGTTATTTCTCTAATTTTTGAAAATATTTATGTCTGATTAATTTGGACAAATAATGCAAAATTTAAAATACAATTTACGAAGACCGTTGTACTATCTCCAAAATTATTAGGAAACGAAACAATCTTACGCATACTATTAGAGGTTTTTTAGCGTTTTTCAACAGATTAACAATTTATAAACCCAAAATAATGAAACATAATTTAGTACTCCTTTTGGTTATAGCAACTCTTCTGTTTTCATGCTCATCGGACAAGGATGACGTCATTCAGGAAGAAAATGGTATTGTGGGATCATGGGAACTAACCGCACTTGAAATAAATGACAGTACGGCCAGTGATAACGAAAAGTATGCCCAGGATATATTAAATTTTTTATCAGCTATGGATTGTTCTATTATGACAATTACTTTTAATGCAGACCTGAGCGTTATTACTGAAGACTCAGGGAATTATCTGGAAATAAATGTGAATCCTGGAGGTACAGGGCTTGATGTTCCTTGCCCTACGCAGAAAGACACAAGTATAGGCAGTTATATGTATGAAGGTGGCGTGCTAACCTATATTGATGAGACCGATATTGAGACTACACTTAATGTGACTATTTCAGGTAATACCATGAGGGTAAGTGCTTCGGAATTGGATTTTGCTAATTTTAATGATGGAGGTGAATTGATATTTACAAAAAGGTAAGAAAGAATTAAAGAAATAATTAAAGACCTTTCGATTGATTTCGGAAGGTTTTTATTTTGTATATAATTTAGAATCTATATTCTTTTCCTTAAATAAAATAGAAATTACTTATATGAGGGGATTGAAGGTGGTAATTTGAATTTAAAGGGCACGGATGCAAATCTCCCATCTATATTGATGAGTGGTGGTTCTGGATTTATGGGATATTACGATATCTGCTTTTGAACTATTTTTGAGATCAAGCGGATGACTTAAAACTTTGAATGAGATTCAACAGGAATAAGAATATCAGCTAAAAATGATATATCGCATTGCTTTCAATGGCATTTTTTGTTGTCAAACTACCTTGAGAGTGGTATCCTATTTTTGATCCTGATTATCAAGCTGTTCTCAATGCCATCAGCCTTAAGTTTCTCAAGATCTTTGCTAATGATTTCAGTATAGTTTTCAGATATGGCTTCATGAGTAGCGATCAATTCCCGGTATAGTACCTCTGCTTTTTTCAGATGCCCCTGAAGCAGGTAAGCATGGGCTCGGTTACATTTTAATGAACCGATTCGTCCATCCAGACTTTCACCTTGCCGGATTTGGGTTAGGGCCTTGTCGGGTTCCTGCAAACGCAAATACAACCACCCCAGATCATTATTGGCATAGACCAGAAGTTGCCTTAACTCTTTGTTATCAGGGTATTGTTCAAATTGTATTTTCAATAGGCTCACGATCTGTTCCTGATAGGTAAGTTTTTCCCTTGGGGAGAGTGTCCCATTGATCTCTTCATGTAACGCCCGTACCCTTTTTTTTGTCCTTTGCAATGAAAGTTCTTCCAGGTTAATGGTGTTGTAATATTCCTGATAATAAGTACAATCACTCTTCATATTCTTTATCACAAGCCGCTTATCGTCTAAAGTGTTGAGACGTTCTTTGACATCCTCTAACAAGGCAAGGCTTTTTTCTATATAAGAAATATCCATTTTGCTCTCCAAAAGATGCTGATTAAGTTCTACTAAGTTGAGGGCACTGGTACAAACATCGGCATCAAAGGATTCTGGAAATTGTACCGCTATTTTTTTCCTTAAAGAGAGGGCCTCAGTAAAAAAATGTTCGGACTTATCAATCTCCTTTAACTCAAAATAAAACAACCCTAAATTGTGCAGGGAAGTAGCAAGATAATGGGTGTAATCGTCCGGGTAGGAGTCAGTCAGGTCATTGTAGATTGCCAAAGCCTTACGGCTTTCATCTATTGCCTTTTCCATAAGCTGTATTTCCGCAAACACAATGGCCAGACTACTATGCGTGGCAGCTACGTAGGGAAGAAAAACAGTGGCTTGGCTTTTGGACAGTTCCTCGTACAATTCCAGTGTCTTTTTATAGGATGTTATAGCTTTTTTATATTCTTCCAGAGATTTAAAGGTAACCGCTAAATTATTATGCAGGGCGGCAACAATAGGTTTATTGCCAGACTGGCCAAAGTCGTCTTCCTTTTCAAAAATTTCCAAAGCCCGGGTATATTGTATTTTGGCATCATAGAGGTTGAATTCCTCCGTATAAATAAGCCCCAGCTGATAGTGTGCTCTTGCCTTAATCACTTTAAACTCCGGAATTTTTTCATGACCTTTTATGGCCTCCTTAAAATGAATTTTGGCTTGTGAGATGGACGCTTTCTGAAGGAAGGCCTCTGCTAAAGCAAAATGCGTATTGGCTACATGGGCCAGCAAGCCTTCTTGTGCCGAAGCAGTAAGGGCTTTATATTGTGATAGGGCAGATTTGTAATGGCTGATAGCAGCCTCAATATCAAGCGACATATAGGCCGCAGCCAGGTTGTTGTGAAGTGCGGCTTTTTCGCCGGATTCCTTTTCCGGGGTAAGGAAGTCGTAAAGTTTTAAAGACGCTTCAAAGGATGTCACGGCCTTTTCGGGTTTATTGGTTTTTTGGTACAACCTGCCCAAAACCATATTAAGGTCTAGTTTATGTTTATTGTTAGTGGCATTTTTAAGGGCCAGCGTATACTCCATGATAGAATCTTCGAACCTGTCCTGTTCTAAAAAAAATGCCCCTTTTTGTAATTGTTCGTTAAAAGTTGATTCCATACCTGCTTATATTGGAAATTAATGCGTTATAGCCTAATTGGAAATAGCCTTGGCATTCTCTTTGCAAATGGTAACATAATTTAATCTGGCCAATTCTTCATAGGGGATTCCCTGAAAAAAAACAGTCTCCTTTTGCATATCCATTAACTTATATCCTTTTTCACTAAGTTGCTTTATAAGGGAGGTAACCGCTAAGTTTTTTATGGCATCGGAGTTACCTGTCAGGTATTCTCCAAAGAATAATTTCTCAATGGTGACTCCGAAAATACCCCCTATCAGTTCATCCTGATCCCAGACTTCCATTGACTGTATAGATCCTTGTCGGTGCAATTCAATAAATATGCGAAACATCCTTTCAGACAACCAATGCGGACTCATTTTTGTCTCCTGATTATAATATGCCTGACATAGTCGGAGCAGGCTTTCAAAGGACGAATTGGCCCTTAGTTCATATTTTTCAGAAAGTTGTTTATAGGCTTCCTTGTCCCATGGATAGGAATCGGGATATATTACTACCCTGGGATCTGGAGACCACCATTGTACTCTTTTTAGGGGGTGATGCCAGTAGTATGCGCCTTCGCTATAGGCTTTTAAGAGGTTTTCGGTTGTAATTTTCCCGCCAACGGCCAATAATCCATCAATATCGGCAAAATAGGCCGGAGGTAAATTGAATTCGTCCTTTTGTAATTCAAAATAAGGCAATGTGGCTAAAATTAAGTTGTGAAATCCGGAGGGTCTAATTCGTTCAACTCCCCCAATTGTTTTAATATATCAAAAGTTTTTTTGGCTTCAACTTCATCGACCACACTTATAGCAGCCCCTACATGTACCATGATATAGTCATTAATTCTGGCTTCGGGCACCAGTGTTAGGCTTACTTCCTTGATGACCCCATCAAATGATACTTTGCCAAGCCGGAAGGTATCATCCAGTTGTGAGGTGATTGCTATCAATTTTCCAGGGATTGCCAAACACATAACAGGTGGTTTAAGATATTTTTTATGCCGAGACCATTTTTACCGTGTCCCGCAACCATTTGTACCATTGTTCCATACCTTCACCTGTGGTTGCAGAAACTTCAAAAAACTTTAGGTTGGGGTTTACCTGTAAAGCGAAGTTTTTCAGGGCACTAATATCGACCTGCAGATATGGCAACAAGTCTATTTTATTAATGATACAAATATCTGAACTATGGAACATGTCCGGATACTTTATGGGCTTGTCCACTCCTTCTGTGGTACTGATGATGACCACTCTTTTATCTTCTCCCAAGTTGAACATGGAGGGACATACCAGATTGCCTACGTTCTCAATCATAAGTACTGCATTGTCCGGCATCTTTAGTTTTTTGACTGCGTCAAAAATCATATCGCTTTCCAGGTGACATCCTTTGCCAGTGTTGATCTGGATTACAGGAACATGGAGCGCAGCGATCCTATTGGCATCGTTAAGTGTTTGCTGGTCCCCTTCAATAACATAGAAAGGCATTTCGTTTTTAAGGTCACTAAGGGTACGTTCCAAAAGGGCGGTTTTACCTGAACCCGGAGAGCTCACCAGATTAAGTGCTATAATATTTTTAGCCTCAAAATACCCGCGGTTTCTGGCAGCCATGACTTCATTGTGTTGGAGGATATCCTGCTCTATTTCAAGTATTTTTTTAGGAGTATGGGTATGATCGTGAGTATGGTGTTCATGGTCGTGAGTATGGGAATGATCGTGAGTGTGGTGTTCATGATCGTGATGATGGTGGTGGTGTCCGTGTTCATGATCATGGATTTGATCATGCCCGTGATCTTCCCTTTGTTCTGCCGGCCTTAGCATGCTAATGCCGTGTTCTTCGCTCCCGCAACCGCAAGTTCCACACATAATAATGAATGTTAATTAAACCACTTCCAATGCTTTTACCCTTAATTCTTTTCCCTGAAGGATACCCTTGAAATAGCTATGGCATTTTGGGCACGCATCGTACAAATGCCGCATCTCAAAAACCGTATCACAATCAATGCACTT
>JAHEBI010000217.1 GCA_024642325.1 Eudoraea sp.
GGCCCATGTCTTTGGCGATGATGCCATTAAAATTGCCCTGATTGGATGTGGTGGAAGGGGTACCGGGGCTGCTGCCCAGGCTTTAAGCACCAAAGAAAATGTAAAATTAGTTGCAATGGCAGACGCATTTCAGGATCGTTTGGATAACTGTTATGAAATCTTATCAAAAAAATTCATCGATACAGATAAAATTGCCGTTAAAGATGAAGATAAACACCTTGGCTTTGACGCATACAAAGCTGCTATTGATAAAGCAGATGTAGTAATATTAACCACCACGCCGGGTTTCAGACCTATTCATTTTGAGTATGCCATTAGTAAAGATAAGCATGTGTTTATGGAAAAACCGGTAGCTACAGATGCCCGAGGTATCCGCAGCGTCCTCGAAACTGCAAAAATTGCCAAAAGCAAAAAATTAAATGTCGTTGTTGGATTACAAAGGCATTATCAACGGAATTACTTAGCATGTCTTGAGGAAATAAAAGCTGATAAAATAGGGCAGATCGTTTCAGGACAAGTGTACTGGAATAGTTCAGGTGTTTGGGTAAAAGAGAGGCAGGAAAACCAGACAGAAATGGAATACCAAATGCGGAATTGGTATTATTTCAACTGGTTATGCGGTGATCATATCGTGGAACAACATATCCATAATATAGATGTAGCAAATTGGTTTATTGGAGAATTCCCTGTACATGCCCAGGGAATGGGCGGCCGAGAAGTTAGAAAAGGAAAGGAATACGGCCAAATATTCGACCACCATTTTGTTGAATTTACATATCCTTCGGGGGCTGTGATTTCGAGTCAGTGCAGACATCAAAAAGGTTGTTTAGACAATGTATCCGAAAGTTTTATGGGGACCAAAGGTAAAATTTATACCGACTCACAGAATAAAGGGATTATCACAGGTTATAATGGGAGTATCATTTACGAACATCAGGGAGCTAATGACCCGAATCCCTATCAGACAGAACATGATGCATTATTTGCCTCCATTAAAGCCGGGGGAGTTATTAGTGATGCGGAACACGCGGCAAAGACAACAATGACTGCTATTCTAGGCAGAATGGCCACCTATTCAGGACAACTAATCACCTTTGAAGATGCCTTAAATAAAGGAAGGAACCTGATGCCTGATGTATATAGCTGGACTGCCATGCCTCCTGTACTACCTGATGAGAACGGCTTTTACCCAATTCCTGTCCCCGGGGTCACAGAAGTTTTAGAAAAAATAGAGTAGATAGCAGACCCATAGTTTGATTTACAGAATAGTTTCCATTTCTGAGACATGCCTTTTTTGGAAAGTATTATTAAGCCCGGTCCAATGAAAAAATGGAGTGTTCATCTATTTCCTGCAGCATTTTTTCCCTCCAGGAAAGGATTTGTAATTCCTCTGATTTAAAAACTTTTTGAAATTCATCCAAAATCGGATCCAGCAGGTAAGATACGCTTTCAATATCGAAATATAAACGTCCGGTCCTGCGTATAAAATAGTCCATTGGAGTAGCTATAAGTTCATAATTGATTCCATATTGAAGTTCCGCTTTTGCCATCCTTATATATGGATCTTTATCTTTCTGTTTGGAATAATATTCCAAAATAGTCTCAGTTTGTTTTCCATAAGTTGTTACCAGATACCAGGCATCATATTGTTCAAATCCTTCCGCTTTTATTCGTTCAAAAATTTCGGAGATGTACTTTTTGACATGTTTTGATTTTTTGAATTCATTGCCGCATAGCGGAATCTGATCGGTTTGACATTCAGGGAGTTCAATTCCTTCGTCCTCCTCCATTTTTTTCGAAAGCAGGTTAACCGCCCTTTCGGCCATCTTTCGATATCCGGTAAGCTTACCTCCCGCCATGCTTATAAGGCCGGTATCTGAAACAAAGATCTCATCCTTACGGGATAATTCAGAAACCGATTTTCCTTCTTCATGAATCAAAGGTCGTAAACCCGCCCATGATGAAATAATATCTTCCATTTTCAAATAAATTTTAGGAAACATATTATTAACTGCTGATATTAAATAAAGGGCGTCTGCCAAATCCAGTTTTACACTATCCTTATCCTGTTCGTAGTTGGTGTCTGTTGTACCCACATAGGTAATCTTACCTCTGGGGATTGCAAAAATCATCCGCCCGTCAGGAACATCAAAATATACAGATTGCTTTACCGGTAATTTTTTGTGTGGAAATACCAGATGAACCCCTTTTGTGAGATGAAGGCGTTTCCCGTTTTTTGAATTATTCATGCTTCGCAATTCATCTACCCATGGTCCGGCAGCGTTTATCACGTAGGATGATTTAACAGTGAATTCCTTACCGGACAAACCGTCGGTAATATGTACCCCCGAAACAATACCGGAAGTATATACAAAACCCGTGACCTCTGTATAATTCAAGGGAACTGCTCCGTATGTAAGTGCGGTCTTTATGTTTTCAATTGTAAGCCTGGCATCGTCTGTACGATATTCTGCATAGTAGCCTGCCCCTTTTAATTTCTTTTTGGGCAATAGTGGTTCCAGCTCTAATGCTTCTTTTTTTTCGAGCATTTTACGCTTGTCATCCCCGGATACCTGTGCTAAAATATCATAGACCTTTAACCCAATGGATGTAAGCCATTTTCCATAGGACCCGCCCTCAATCAAAGGGAGCAGCATTTTTTCAGGAAGCACCAGGTGTGGGGCCAGTTTATGTACAATGGCCCGTTCAGATCCTACTTCTTTCACTAACCAAAAATCAAATTGCTTAAGGTATCGCAAACCACCATGAATCAACTTGGTGGATTTGCTGCTTGTTCCTGAAGCGAAGTCCCCCTTTTCGACTAAAGCCACCTTCAGCCCTCTGGAAGCTGCATCCAGGGCAATACCCCCACCGGTAATTCCCCCGCCAATGACTATGAGGTCAAATTTGTTTTTGGAAAGGTTTTGTATGATTTCACTTCGATCCAGATTTGAAAATCGTATGTTCTTTTTCATGTTTTAACAACTCAACGGAAATTATTAATTATCCCCTGTGACAAATGTAAAGCAATATATCCCCAATAAAAATGAACTGGTTTTATGTAAATGTTATGATTTATTGAATTTTTACTTCAAAAACCGAATAGAAATAGCAATGGGAAATTGTTTTAAGTTGGGGTAGTAAATTCATATTCCCTTTCAACATGGCAGATTCTTATTTTGTACCATTTATACCAGTCACTTTTCCCTTTATCCTGAGCAGCCTGATGTTGGAGATTAGCTTTCCATTTTGATATAGATTCCAGGCTTTCCCAATAACTTATAGATATCCCTATCTCATCTTTAGCGCTTTCAAACCCCAGATAACCGGGTTGGCTTTTAGCCAATTCCTCCATTTGTTTTGACATCAGGGCATACCCTTTATCCTGGGAATTCCGAATGCTGGTAAAGATTACAGCGTAATAAGATTTTTTCAAAACAGCTTATTTAATAAATGCCCGTTCTACAAAATAATGTACAATAGCTTCTTTCATTAATACAGATTGCTCCCCTGCTTTTAAGGGTGGCAGTGTCTCCTTGATAATATAATGTGGCCAGCCTTCCTCATCAAAAAATTCAAACTCATAATACCCGTAGGGTTCCAATAGTTTACAAATGGCAATGTGCATCAGATTAACTTTCTCATCCTTTTTAAAAGTCCTGTGATATTGACCTAATTCCTGAATACCAATAAGGTAAATAATACCATCCAGATCCAAGGGATCTCCATCTGAAAACCTGGCAGATAATTTTATTATGAGCTCCTCCCACCTATCCTTCAATTGACTATCTCTGCTCATATATATTTTAAAATTCAAAATTAATCCCGAACCATTGTATCGTAAAAAATCAAAGGTACAAATCAAAATTCTATATTTGTGCAAACAAATTTTAGTGAATTTACTGGATATTATTTTAGGTTTATTACTGGCCTATGGGCTTTATAAAGGTCTGAAAAATGGTCTTTTTGTGGAAATCGCCTCGTTAGCTGCTATTGTAATTGGTCTTTATGGCGCTATTAAATTTTCTTATATAGCAAGTAACTACCTTTCACAAAACATGGAGTGGGATGAAAATTATATAAAGTTAACTGCCTTCATCATTACTTTTCTGGCCATAGTGATTCTCGTAAATATGGCTGGTAAAATACTTACTAAAATTGCAGATTTCGCCATGCTGGGATTGCTCAATAAAATTGCCGGGGGCGTTTTTGGTGTTATAAAAACTGCTGTGATCCTGGGCACCCTTTTGTATTTTTTTGAAAGTGTAAATTCATCCTTTAATTTAGCACAAAATAATACCGTAAAAGAATCTATTCTTTATACCCCGGTTAGAGATATTGGAGCATTGGTATATGGAAACGTAATTGAGGCATTTGAATGACGGTTAAGTGGTGAAAAATGCACTTCATCGAAAAAAAGGCCTTTTTTAAGGACTTTTTTCCTAATTTCTTTAATATTACCAAGCTGATCTTTTTAATAAGGATCCAAGAGAACACCCCACTCTTTCTTTACCCTACTTACAAATAGAACACTATATGAAAATGAGATTGCTTGCAGCTGTCTCGGTGTTATTTGTATTGTTGGCCGGATCTTGTAGTTCGGAGTCCGTAGAAAATGCAAATATTCCGATTTATGAAAATGCTGTCCTGGTGGAACAGGAATTATTGGGTATAGTTAATGACCATAGAAACGACTTAGGTTATTCATCGCTGCTATTCAGTAAAATTGCCTATGATTATGCCAATTCTCATACAGATTATATGATAGCCAAAGGCAGTCTAAGCCATGATAACTTTAGTTCAAGGGCCTCAAGTATTTCTAGTGAAGTTAATGCAGAGTATGTTGCTGAAAACGTCGCAAAAGATTATCCCGATGCCATTACAGCTTACCAGAAGTGGCTTGAGAGTCCTAATCATCGTAAAACAATGGAAGGGGAATTTACGCATACAGCGGTAAGCGTAAAAAAAGACGCCAACGGTAAATTCTATTTTACACAGTTGTTCTACCGATAATCTGCTCCGCAAAAATTTCTTTTCTTACATTTGATAGGTAGTATTACTTTTAATACTTTCTATTAATATATTCCTTAAAATTAGAGCTCAATGTCTATAAAACCTCCATTTAACCTGAACAAGTGGATTGAAGAAAACAGGCACTTATTAAAGCCCCC
>JAHEBI010000218.1 GCA_024642325.1 Eudoraea sp.
GTATCTCTTTTTCCCATTCAAATCTGGAAGTGCCAGCGGTGTTAGATCTCCCTTTTACGGTCAAAAAGGCTTTGTCATCTTTTATCCTTATGCGTACTACCCGGTCCGGATGTGTGCTTAAAAACCCCTGTAGAATATGGGACTTGGCATAGGCTAAAGATCTATATTTCCTGGTTCTCACCAGGTACTTCCTTTCTATTTCTATCATACTCATTCAGACTTTAACCCAAAAAGCAAAAAGGCCTTAATTTCCTAATGCCCCTAACCTAACTATTTCATCAGAAGTGATTTTGACTTTTTCACAGGTGTTATTTGCCAGCCATACCATACAGCTTGCAATTGTTTGCGGATATATTGATCTGTACTTTAAATATGGTCCTGTTAAAATAGTATTTAAAATAAGGAATACTTTCTTTGCAAACCATTCCCCCGGCCTTTTCTCCTTCCTAAATCCTCCAATGAGCGATGGTTGTAAAATATGTGTTTTTGGAATTCCCATAGAAACCACTTCATTTTCCATTTGCCCCTTTATTCTATTATAAAAAATGCCGCTTTCAGTATCAGCACCCAAGGCGGAAATTACAATATATGTTCCGATATTGTTCTTTTTACATAATTCTGCCGCACTGACAGGAATGCCATAATCAATTTTTCTATATACCTCTTTGTCAGGGGTTTTAGCCTTGGTAGTGCCTATACAACAAAAAACTTCATCGGCAAGAAAATCACTCGACTGATCTCCCAATTTCAACAGGTCAACCAGGAATTCCTGTATCTTTTCATCTTTGATTCCCGCAGTCTTTCTAGAAAATATTTTTACTTTCTTATACCGTTTGTCTTTCAGAAGCATCTGTAATAGAAAGCTTCCGGTCAATCCGGTAGCTCCTAATATAATTGCGGTTTTTTGTGCCATTTCAAGTAGATTAAATATACCTTAAATTTGAATATGCACAATGAATTCCCTTTGCGAAAAATTATACACGTAGACATGGATGCATTTTATGCTTCGGTTGAGCAATTAGATCATCCCGAACTAAGGGGAAAAGCTGTAGCAGTAGGAGGAAGTGAAAAAAGAGGGGTAGTCTCTGCTGCAAGTTACGAAGCGCGAAAATTTGGAGTGAAAAGTGCCATGAGCGGTTACCTCGCAAGACAAAATTGCCCGCATATAATTTTTGTAAAACCAAGGTTTTATAGATATAAAGAAGTCTCTCAGCAAATTAGAAAGATATTCCTGGATTATACAGATTTGATGGAACCTTTATCATTGGATGAGGCTTATCTGGATGTTACTATTAATAAAAAGGGAAATCCTTCGGCTACATTAATTGCGCAGGAAATACGGCAGCGCATATTTAATGAGTTGGGTTTAACCGCTTCCGCCGGAATCTCTATAAACAAGTTTATAGCCAAAATAGCAAGTGACTATAATAAGCCCAATGGCCAGAAAACAGTCAACCCTGAGGAAGTATTACAATTTCTAGAAGAATTAGAAATAAGAAAATTTTACGGTGTTGGTAAAGTCACAGCTGATAAGATGTATAAATTAGGCATTTTCACTGGTAATGATTTAAAATCCCAATCCTTATCATTTCTGGAAGACCACTTTGGGAAGAGCGGAGCACATTATTACCATGTAGTAAGAGGTATTCACAATAGTCCCGTAAAGCCACAACGCATCCCAAAATCCGTTGGAGCTGAAAGAACTTTTAGCGAAAATCTTAGCAGTGAAATTTTCATGTTAGAGCGATTAGAACATATTGCACAAGAACTGGAAAGCAGGCTAAAGAAATCTGAAATAGCGGGTAAAACACTAACCTTAAAAATAAAATATAGCGATTTCAGCCTGCAAACACGAAGTAAAACTTTGCCCTATTTTATTGCAGGCAAAGATCTCATATTGGAAACCGCCAAGGAATTATTATATCAGGAAAAGCTGGAAAATTCCGTTCGTTTATTAGGGATTTCATTGGCCAATTTAAATACGGAAACCAAGGAAGCAAATCAAATTAAAAATGTTTTAACAGTCCAGCTCCGGTTTGATTTCTAAATAAATAATTTGATTGAATTTAAATAACGAACAATTCTTTTTTGTTTATCCTTTATAATTAAAAAACCCCCTAAACCCTACAATTATTAAACAGAATTGTTAATGCGCTATGTAAATTTCATTACCCAAATATCTTTTAGTAGTATTGATTCTAATTTATGTGAGTAATAACTTTTTTTGGTATTTATTGATCAAAAAATCTGAATCATAATCTGATCAGATTCTAACGGCATAAGAATAAATGAAGGAATTTAAAAATTACGATAAAGCCGCGTCCGCTTTTTTTTCGGGAAATAAACCTCAGGCCCTGCCTATTTTATCCTGGGATCTTTCGGGCTTATATTTTGATAAAACTTGCAGAGATTTTAATGATCTTAGGTTTTTGAAAAGTCTTTCTCAGACTAATCGCTGGTCATACCTAGAATCTTTCCATGAAGAACTCATAGGCAAAGAACTTGTAATCATTGTCACTGACCCGGAATTGAAGATTGTATTTGCCACAAATAATGTTTTTAAAATGAATGGATATACCTTAAATGAGATTAAGGGTAAAAATCCAAAAATATTTCAGGGCAAAAAAACAAGCAGCAAAAGTACCGCTTCGATAGCAAAGGCAATTAAAAACAAGGTTCCCTTTGAAACTATAATACTAAATTACAGAAAAGACGGTTCAACTTATCAATGTTGGATAAAAGGAGAGCCCATTTTCAACAAAAAGGGAAAGATTGTAAACTTCATTGCCTATGAACGAGAAGTAGCTTAGGAGAATGTATTAGGGATATCCTTTAACCAGATCTATATATTACAGGTTTCAATTTCCGTAACCCTGAGCGTATTAACCATTCCTTTATTCTTTATAGGCATTGCGGCCAGACTAATCAGCATATCACCAACGTCTAAAAACCCTTTTTTACATGCGATGCTATTTACGTCTTCAATGGTCTCGTCTGTTGAAACAAACTTGTCGTAATAAAAAGTTTTAACCCCCCATAGCAGGTTCAACTGAGTGAGTATTCGTTTATTCGAGGTAAAAACCAATATATGTGCGCTTGGCCGCCATGCAGAGATTTGAAAAGCGGTATAACCACTATTAGTAAGTGTTGATATGGCTTTTGCCTTTATTTCATTGGCCATAATTGCCGCATGGTAGCAAACAGATTTCGTAATGTACCTTTTTGTACGAATATGAGGAGGTTCCTGAGGAACTCTTATTAATTCTGAACCTTCAACACTATGCAGGATACTTGCCATTTTTTGTATGACCTGAACCGGATAATTTCCTACAGAAGTCTCCCCCGAAAGCATAACCGCATCTGCCCCGTCCATTACAGAGTTTGCTACATCATTAACCTCCGCTCTTGTAGGTGTAAGGCTGGTAATCATTGTTTCCATCATTTGAGTAGCGATAATAACGGGAATTCTGGCCTTTTTAGCTCTAAGAACCAGCTTCTTTTGGATAAGGGGAACCTCCTGTGCGGGAACTTCAACTCCAAGGTCTCCCCTTGCAACCATTATACCATCACAATAGGAAACAATTTTATCAATATTTTTAACGGCTTCTGGTTTTTCAATTTTGGCTATAATTGGAATCTTGTAATCAGAATGTTCGCTGATTAAATTTTGCAGATCAATAAGGTCCTGACTAAATCTTACGAAAGACAAGGCAATCCAATCCACATCCAGAGATATCGCAAAAATTGCGTCTTCAATGTCCTTTTCGGTTAGAGCTGGTAAACTAATATTGGTGTTGGGCAGGTTTACTCCTTTCTTGGACTTCAAAGGACCTCCCTGAATTACTTTTGCCTTTACTTCATTCTCCCTATTTGTGGTAAGCACTTCAAACATCAGTTTCCCATCATCAAGTAAAACAAGTTCTCCTGGATTTACATCTTTAGGAAAGTTCGAATAATTCATATATACCTTCTCGGCACTGCCTTCAAATGGTTCTCCTGTTACAAAGGTGATCTCATCGCCAGGGGCAACAATAACTTCACCCCCCATAACCCCAACTCTCAGCTTTGGGCCTTGCAGGTCGGCAAGAATTGCTGTATATATCCCTAATTCCTCATTAAGTGAGCGAATCATTTCTACACGCTGGGCAACGTCATCATAATCTGCATGGGAAAAATTTATTCTAAAGACATCCACTCCGGATTCGATCATCTGTTTCAGGACCTCTCTTTTACTGGTGGCCGGTCCTAAAGTGGCTACAATTTTTGTCTTTTTTGTACTAGGCATACTGTTATATAATTAGATTTTGCTTGGATTTTAGTTTGTTGGTTTCAATTGGGTAGGCTGTAATTATTTCCGGTATTTCAAGAATAGAATCCAGCATACTACCATCTATTTCCTCTTCTTCCTGTTCAATTTTTAATAAATAATCAACATCTTTATATTCAGGTATTAAATGATAAACGGTTGAGGAGGCTTCATTGCTAAAAAGGTCATTAAATTTCAAATATTCCTCTTTTGTGCTGGAATTAACTATTAAAGTCCAGTACCTCTCATTAAGTTTATCTTTCCATTCATAAATGGGAAAAGAGGTTTTATTTGATATATCCAGATCTTCTTTGGCCCTTTTTAAACTTATTTTAAGTGCTCTGTTTAACGCATAGGCCAAGGAATAATCTTCCAGATCACTATGTAATGCAATGAGAACATAATTTTCCTCACAAAAATCATCTGAAAACTTATGCAATGTGATCATGTCCCAGAATAAGTTGTAAATATAAGATTATTATATCTGTATCTTTCCCATTTTATCCTGCAGCGCAAAAAATGCTCTTTTTGATGCTTTTTCCTCAGCTTTCTTTTTTGAAGTGGCTCTGGCCTTAGCCATTACTCTATCATCGATAGAAAGCTTTACAGCAAAATGCTTTAGAGGGTCTTTACCAGTATCCTCATATACTTTATAATTGAATTCCTTTTTCTGCTTTTGGCACCATTCAATTACCAGGCTCTTATAGCTTATTACTTTTCCTTCCAGTTGCTCAATGTCTACATAAGGTTTAATAACCCGATCGTTTATAAACTTTTCACAGTAGTCGTATCCCCTGTCTAAATAAATTGCCCCCACGAGAGCTTCAAAAACGT
>JAHEBI010000219.1 GCA_024642325.1 Eudoraea sp.
AGTTGACTAAAATTTTATCCGGTTATATCAGAAAAATATACAATTCCATTTCAATTCGCACCAGTCCGTTGAAATCAATTCTGCTATATTCAAATTTCGTTTGCTACTTTTTGTATATTGTGATTGCCCATACCAAGAAAAGGTGAAGGTTTCTGGCATAAAGCAACCACTATAATGCCTTGTTAATGATTCAAGATTTTAAATAAAAATCATTTAGATTTTTTACGCTCATAACTAATTTCGAGCTTCTTCATTTTACTTCTGAGTGTACTCGGATTTATACCCATTAATTCAGCAGCGCCTCCTGGACCGTAGATTTTCCCATTCGTCGTAACCAATATTTGGTGAATATAACTGGATACTACCTCATTATATCTTGGTGGGCTCTCATTGAGATCAAAACGTTTTTCAAGTTTTTTTTGTTGAGGATGCAGTCCAATATTTTCGAACCTAAGTGGCTCCCGATGGTTGACAATTAGAGCCCTCTCAACAACATTCTCCATTTCTCGTACATTGCCCGGCCAGTTATAGGTTGATAGTCTATCAATAGCACCAGGTGCGAGCTTCGGAGGAGCCGGCACCTTCAGCTCTCTGGATTTTTTTGCAATAAAGTGTCTTACCAAAGCAGGAATATCTTCTTTTCGTTCTCTTAACGGAGGTATGTAAATCGGAAAAACATTTAGACGAAACCACAAATCTTCTCGAAACTGACCTGCCATAAGCATTTCTTCAAGATTCTTATTTGTGGCGGCAATTACACGAATATTTAATGGGATCTGCTTGGTTCCACCTACGCGTTCGATCTCCCTATTCTGTAGTACTCTAAGCAGCCGAATCTGTGCCTGTGGAGGGAGTTCACCTATCTCATCAAGAAAGATAGTTCCGTTGTCCGCCCGTTCAAAGCGACCACGTTTTTGAGTTGCTGCGCCGGTAAATGCGCCTTTCTCGTGCCCAAATAATTCGCTATCCATCAAATTTTCAGGGATTGCCCCGCAATTTACAGCGATAAAAGGCTGATCTTTTCGGGCAGATGAATAATGAATTGCATTAGCAATCACATCTTTACCAACACCAGTTTCGCCTAAGAGCAAAACTGGGCTGTCGTGGGCAGTGACTTGACGAACTAATTCCATAACTTTTTTTAATCCAAAATCGGCTCCAATGATTTGATCTCCGGAAATACCGAATAATTGACGCTGAAGGAAACGATTATCATCCGCCAAGAGCTCTTTGAGATGAAGAATCTCGTGGTGTTTAAGTGTATTGGACATTGCTACGGAGAAGGGTTCCTTAAGCAAAGAAATAAGGCGACTATCTTCATCTGAATACCTGTTTTTACCCCTTGCAGCCACAAACATACTGCATAACGGCCGATCCTTTGTTTCCAGCGCCATGTGAACAATTGAAGCATCTAATTCATCGAAAGCCTTCAATATCAATTGTGCAATTGGATCTGTGTCAGGGTCGTTAATAATTACAGCGTCTGGCCAGCTGGATATTTTAAACTTTTTATAGATTTTCTCCATCAAGGCTTTGGCCTTTTGATTCATGGGGATAACCATATCGACTCGTTGGCATTCAGAGTGGGTCGCTTTGGCAATAATGCGGAGTGACTCAATATCAGGTTCATAGATCTCTAAACACATTAAGTCTACAGGCATAAAAGATGATAGATAGATAAGACAGGCTTGAATCCCTTGTTCTATATCCAGGTGCCCACATATCCTAAGCGTTGCTTGGCGGAAAAATTCATTTTCATTCACCATCATGACCAATCTCCTGTTTTCTTAGAATAGCAAACGCAACAATTGCGTAATATCACGATTATCGCCCATTTCGCTAAATATAGCAACACAAACCGCTATATTTCGCAATTACAACCATGTTTATTTAGTAACTATTTAATTTTAAAAAGCAATTAAGTTTTGGCATGGTTTGAGCAATGTCGGAAAATAGCTTATTTAATAGCGCGATTAGAAAAGGATGATTATGAAAACAACGGTTAAAATTAAAATTCGTGGCTACCACATCGACCATTTCCAACATGTAAATAACGCCAGGTATTTGGAGTTTCTTGAAGAAGGGAGGTGGCATTATTCAGAAAAAAATAATCTTATTAGCATATTTCACCAAAAAGGCATCAGCCATGTAACCGTGAATATCAATATCAATTATAAAAGAAGCGCTGTGGTTGGTGAAGTTTTAAGAATAGAAACAAGCGTAATTAGAAAAAACAGGAAAAGCGTTACAATGCTGCAGCAAGTCTTCCTAAACGATACGGACATACTGATCGCGGATGCTCAGGTAACGAATGTGTTTTTACATATAAAAAGCGGTAATGTCATGCGAATTAATGAAGAATTGAACTCTTTGTTGCCTGACATTGCCAAAACAAATCAAATCACACGTTAGAGGAGGAAATCAAAATGAATAAAATGTTATTTATAAAAGGTACTTACTGGCTTGGGATTGGTGCCGATGCACTATGGGCCGTTGGGTTGTTTTTTCCTTCCGTATTTGCCTTGTTGGTTGGCAGACCTGATTTCAATGTAGATCTTCAAGTAAGGCTCGCTATGGGTGTTGGTGGATCGTTAATGATAGGCTGGACATTTCTACTTTTCTGGGCGGTTCTGGAGCCAATCGAACGTCGAGGTGTTTTACTTTTGACAGCATGCCCTGTCATCGTTGGTATCTTCACCATGGCGCTTTTAGGCGTTATTAATGGAAACACCTCTAGTCTTTGGATTCTGGCTAAAACCTTTATTTTATTTATAGCTATGCTTTGCAGCTATTATTTTGCATGGAAGATGGATAGGCAAGGTACTTAGGAAGGCTATTCTTTCTATAAATATCAGTTAATGAATCAAATCAATTAAAGAAATTGGAGCCGACCACAGTATTTTGTGGTCGGTCATTCATTGAAAAAATGCGAATTACAGGCATAAATCAGCGACTATAATCCAATTTCCTGTATCCATTCCGTTTATAAAATAGGATATAGTTCGAACGTACTATCTTGTATATATCCTATCTCAGAACTCACCTTGGAAACTGGTGATACCTCCTCCGTATCCCTCAAGGCTCGAATTGAAGATATCTGCTATTTATCGCAGGTATTTCAATCCTAAATTCTTTACAGATATCACAACCCCTGATAGACAATTTTATATTCCACATACTGGCAAGAAATCACAACTTAGGGATTCTTTAAATTGTTGTGATATCCATTCGATATCAAAGAAACAATAACAGTTGATACTTGCAACCTATCAACAAAATCCATTGACACAAAAACTTCATTATAATACCTAATAAATAACAATTCTCCTTCGGAATCTGCTCTCTTTTCCTGCTCGACTTCCATTGTGAAGTATCTCTTATTGTGCTGGCCTCATTCGCCACCCATCTCGCAATCTATTTTCTTGTAATTTATGTGGAAGTATCAGAGATGAAATGCCCAAAATGCCTTTCAAAGAATCGTGAAGAAGCAAAATTCTGCAATGAATGTGGTCATAAATTGGAACTCGCCTGCCCTAAATGTAAAAATATCAATCGTCCAGATAGCAAATTTTGTGATGAATGCGGTCACGATCTCTCAAAACCGTTTGTACCCAAAGAACCATTAGAATCTTCACAACAACCTGATATGTTTCCCGAAACATCTGGATCAGCGGTTTTTTCCGAAGGGGAACGCCGCCAGGCTACTATTGTTTTCTCCGACCTTTCCGGATACACGGCGATGAATGAACAGCTCGATCCCGAAGAGGTTGAAGGGATTATGGGCCGGATCAAGGAAGAAGCAGTGAACATAGTGGAAAGTTATGGAGGAATCGTCAACCAGTTTGTTGGAGATGAGGTCTTGGCCTTATTTGGCATTCCCACGGCCCATGAAGATGACCCTCTCCGTGCTGTCAAAGCTACCATAGAGTTGCATGAGATGGTTCGACAGATGAGCTTTGAGGTAGAAGATCGCATTGGAAAAACGCTCACGATGCACACCGGGATCAACTCCGGATTGATCGTAACCAACCTGCGAGACGACCGGGATGGTTTATATGGCATCACCGGCGAAACGGTCAACACCGGGGCAAGATTGAAATCGCAAGCGGGATCGGACAACATTCTGGTCGGCGCGGAAACGCAGAGGTTGATAACACCCTTCTTTGAGACGGAAGCCCTTGAAGCGATCAGGATGAAAGGGCAAGTTGAAGCAACGATTCCCTATCGAATAATAGGAGCATCAAAGATTCACACCCGCTTTGAGGCCGCGGAGAAGAAAGGTCTTGCGACCTACACCGGGCGAGAACAGGAATTGACTACCTTCCATACCTGCCTTGAAAAAACGCTCCAGGGAAAAGGCCAATTTGTCACAGTGGTGGGAGAAGCGGGTGCTGGCAAGAGCCGTTTGCTCTACGAATTCAGGCACGGTTTGGACAGGGAAAAGATCACGGTTTTGCAGGGAATGTGCCAATCCTATGGAAGCGACACTCCTTATCTGCCCTTCATGGACTCTTTACGGTGGGGACTCCATCTGAGAGAGGAAGCCAGCCCGACTGAATTGTTGGAAAAAGCTTTGACCAACATTAAAGCCATTGATCCTTCGTTAGAGCAATATACTCCACTTTATCTTCACTTGTTGTCCATCCAAAGCGATTATCAACTTCCCGCACATCTGCAAGGCAAGGAACTGCGAAAAGCCATGGAGGAAGCCTTGGCCTTGATGATTACCCTGAACACACAACATGGGCCGATGGTGATGATCCTTGAAGATTGGCACTGGAGCGACGAGGCTTCCCAATCGGCGTTGAAACATCTGCTTGACGTTACCGCTACTTATGCTTTGATGGTGGTTGTCACTTACCGGCCAGACTATTCAGCAAGCTGGGGCAACCTGAGCTATCACACTCCCGTTGTTTTGAAACCATTGGATGCCCGGCATACTGAAGATATCATCAAGTCGGTTTCAGAAGCAGTACAATTGCCGGAAGAGTTGGGGAAATTTATTCATGAACGCACCAGCGGTAACCCGCTATTCATTGAAGAAGTCTGTTATTCTCTTATTGAAGAAGGTGCGGTTGTGATTAAAGAAGGTCGGGTAGTGTTGACTCGATCTCTGGAAAAACTTAGCCTGCCTA
>JAHEBI010000220.1 GCA_024642325.1 Eudoraea sp.
TTTCGGTTCGCACTAAAAATATAGGATATTAAAATAAGTACAAACATCCCTAAAACACCTCTGCCAAGTGAGTTAATTGAGAATCCCTGGTTGGGGGCTATTAAATCTATTGCCTGGGAGGAAATGTCATTTATTACAGGGGTGTCTGTCTCGATGGAAAGCGAATCGGAAATAAGAGTAGTCTGAGCTGTTAGAGGAATTGAAAAAGTAAATAGTAATAAAAGAATCCAAAACCTGAGGTTCATAGAGGAGATGCTAAATTATCAGTTGCGTTTGGATATTTCATCTCTCAGTTTTGCAGCTTTTTCATAATCTTCGCTTGCAACGGCTTTATCCAATTCTTTGTTGAGTTCTTCCAGGGTCAATTCCTTATACGCAGTTGTTGAGCCCGGATCTATTTCTACTGTCTCGCCTTCCTGTAGAATTTCATCAACCACAATACTGTCATCACCTTCCTCTTTATCTTTGTCCTTTGAAGAAAACTTAAGGAAAATACCCGCTTTGTCCAAAATGGTTTTATAGGTGAAAATTGGAGCGTTAAAGCGCAGAGCCAAAGCAATAGCATCACTTGTCCTTGCATCTATTATTTCTTCAATTTTATCACGTTCACAAATAATGCTGGAGTAAAAAACACCATCAACCAATTTATGTATGATCACCTGTTTTATTACAATATCGAAACGGTCCGCAAAATTTTTAAAAAGATCGTGTGTAAGGGGTCTGGGCGGTTTAATTTCCTTTTCCAGAGCAATAGCAATGGATTGTGCTTCGAAGGCCCCAATAACTATGGGTAGTTTTCTGTCACCATCTACTTCATTTAAAATAAGCGCATAAGCCCCGTTTTGGGTCTGGCTATATGAAATCCCTTTTATTTTTAACCTTACTAAACTCATAATTATACCTAAAACACCAAGGGCTTTTTAAATAAGGGTTGTCCGGATATTTTAACAGCCCTTTGGGGGCACAAATTAACAAAAATTAAGCGTTTTGGGCCTTAAATTCTTTTAATTTTTCAATGAGTTTGGGTACCACTTCGAAGGCATCACCCACTATACCATAATCAGCGGCCTTAAAAAATGGTGCTTCAGGATCGGTATTGATCACAACTTTTACTTTTGAAGCATTAATTCCGGCCAGATGCTGTATGGCTCCCGAGATACCGATAGCTACATAAAGATTACTGGCCACAGGTTTCCCTGTTTGTCCCACATGTTCACTATGTGGCCGCCATCCCATATCTGAAACAGGTTTGGAGCATGCAGTGGCAGCCCCAAGAACTTCGGCTAATTCTTCAATCATCCCCCAATTCTCCGGACCTTTTAATCCCCTTCCACCAGATACCACAATATCTGCATCAGCTATAGTTGCTTTACCTGTTACTTTGTCTATATTCACTGAGTGTACGGAGAAATCGGACTCATTTAATTTAGGTTCAAAGTTTTCCACTTCCGGGCTAACCTTATTTTCAAATACCCCGTAGGCATTGCTGGACACGCCTATTATATTTATTTTGGTTTTATACTGTGTATGAGCAAAACCTTTGTTGCTGAAAGCAGTTCTTTTTACTACCAGTGGATTGGTACTTGTGGGCAGAGCTACCACATTAGTACAATATCCCGCCTTCAATATCCCGGCAAGGATGGCAGCCATATATTTTGAATCTGTACTGGAACTAACCACAATAATGTCAGTTCCTTCCTTTTCAGCGGCCTGGGCTATGGCAGTTGCATAGGCTTTTGCGTTAAAAACGGAAAGTTTATCTTGGGTAACTTTCAATATTTTTGAAACCCCGTAATTCCCAATTTCTTCAGGATTTGAAGCATTAATAGTTATTGCGGAAACAGAAGTATTTAATTGTTCCGCTAACTTGCAGGCGTAAGAGGCAGCCTCCAACGCATTTTTTTTGAATTTACCATTATCGAATTCCGTATAAACAAGTACTGACATAATTTTCTTTTAAGGATTAATTTCAAAATTTTTGTAAATTTTGAAACCTGATTTGATGGTTATATGACCTTTGCTTCGTTATGCAACAGATCAATCAGCTGTGAAATATTATCTGCATCCACTAATTTTACCGCTCCTTTAGGCGCAGGTTTTTCGTATTTGATGTCTTCCAAACCATGGTTGGCTTCAATGGGCTCCAGTACATTTAACTTCTTCTGGCGAGCCATCATAATACCCCGCATATTTGGAATACGGAGGTC
Source organism: Eudoraea sp. (assembly GCA_024642325.1). Taxonomy (GTDB): domain Bacteria; phylum Bacteroidota; class Bacteroidia; order Flavobacteriales; family Flavobacteriaceae; genus Eudoraea. The sequence continues at coordinate 2,208 of JAHEBI010000220.1, forward strand.
ACTTTCCTCTACCAGGCCTTTTTGCCCTCCTATGATAAGGGGGAGTGTGGTGGAAATTTTTTCCTTGCCCCCATCAATTTCACGAAAAGCTGTAGCAGTATTTCCTTCAATTTCCAGCCCTATGCATGTATTTACAAAATTAAAATTCAGCAAGGCAGACATCATGCCCGGAACCATTCCCCCGTTGTAGTCTATAGATTCCCTGCCGGCAATAATAAGATCATAAGAGCCGTTTTTGACTACTTCGGCAAGTTGCTGTGCTACAAACAGTGCATCGGTAGGTTCCGCATTCACCCTTACAGCTTCGTCTGCACCAATAGCCAGAGCTTTTCTCATTGTTGGTTCCACAGCTGGTCCTCCCACAGTTGCCACATGGATAGTGGCACCTTGTTTTTCTTTAAACCACATGGCGCGAGTTAAACCAAATTCATCATTTGGATTAATGACAAATTGCACACCATTGGTATCAAATTTAGTATCTCCTTCTGTAAAATTTATTTTAGAAGTAGTATCTGGAACGTTACTGATACAAACTAATATCTTCATACTTATTTTCCGTTTTATGCACTCAAAAAGTGGTTGCTAAGATAGCTATTAATTTTCAAAATTACTATGCATGCATAGTAAAATTTGTATCTTTTTTTAATTCCCCGGCAGGGCTAATTGGTAGATATTTTCCTATTTTTGTGGGCATTTTAAAATGAATTACTTAAAAGGGGGACCACAATTAGATGAAGACCATACAATTTAGGGAAGCAATTGCTGAGGCAATGACAGAAGAAATGCGAAGGGATGAATCCATTTATTTGATGGGTGAGGAAGTCGCAGAATATAACGGGGCCTATAAGGCATCAAAAGGAATGTTAGATGAATTTGGTCCTGAACGTGTTCTGGATACACCAATTTCTGAGCTTGGTTTTTCAGGAATAGGGGTGGGTTCTGCTATGAACGGGAACAGGCCTATTATTGAGTTTATGACTTTCAATTTTGCACTGGTGGGAATTGACCAGATAATAAACAATGCCGCAAAAATCAGACAGATGTCCGGGGGACAGTTTAATTGCCCGATTGTTTTTCGCGGGCCTACCGGATCTGCTGGTCAGTTAGCAGCAACGCACTCTCAGGCATTTGAAAGCTGGTTTGCCAATTGTCCGGGATTAAAGGTGGTTGTACCGTCAAATCCTAATGATGCAAAGGGACTATTAAAATCAGCGATTCGCGATGATGACCCGGTTATTTTTATGGAGTCTGAACAAATGTATGGGGATAAAGGTGAAGTTCCGGAAGGTGAGTATACCATTCCTCTGGGAGTAGCTGAAATCAAAAGGGAAGGTAAGGATGTTACTATTGTTTCTTTCGGTAAAATCATTAAGGAAGCATATAAAGCAGCTGACGAATTGGAGAAAGAGGGTATAAGTTGTGAAATAATAGACTTGCGCACAGTTAAGCCTATGGATAGTGAGGCCATACTAAAATCTGTAAAGAAAACGAACCGGTTGGTCGTTTTGGAAGAAGCATGGCCATTTGGAAACGTTGCCACGGAGATCACATATTTGGTGCAATCGGAGGCATTTGATTACTTGGATGCACCGGTTGTAAAAATAAACACGGCTGACACACCTGCACCTTATTCACCTGTACTGCTGGAAGAATGGTTACCCAACTATATGGATGTTATAAATGCTGTTAAGAAAGTGTTATATAAATAAGTAAAATGATTTTGTAAAGTTATCTTAGCTTCGTCGACCAGGTGTGGACGAAGCTTTTTTATAAAAGGAATTCTATTCGAAGTCAATTTACTCCTAAACCAGTGCTGCCAAATTTCCAGTTTAATTAGTTTGAATCTGGAATAGCAGTTTGTCATACCAATGAAAAGATTCCTGACATTCATTTTTTTATCATGCCCATTGTTTATCTGGTCTCAGACAAAAGCAAGCGGTATTGTAGTAGATGAGGAAGGGCAACCCGTAGCATTTGCCAATGTAGTTTTTAAAGGCTCCACCGAGGGAACTGTCACAAATGAAGATGGCTTATTCTATTTGGAATCTGAGCATGAATACAAAATCTTGAGTGTTTCATTTGTTGGTTACAAAACAGAAGAACTTGAATTGCAAAAACAAGTCAACTACAATCTGAAAGCTATAATGCTTCAGGGTGAACAGTTAGACGAGGTAGTGGTTTATGTTGGAAAACAATCAAAAAAGGATAATCCGGCAATAGACATCCTTAAGAAAATTTGGGCAAAAAAGAAGATCAATGGCCTTCGAATGTTTAAACAATACGAATATGATAAGTATGAAAAGATAGAGTTCGACCTTAACTCCATTGATAGTTCAATGATGAAGAGCAAGCTTTTTAAAGGAATGGAGTTTGTGTTCCAGGACCTTGATACTTCAAGAATTACAGGAAAAACCTATTTGCCGATTTTTTTAAATGAGACCTCCAGCAAAGTATATGGTGATAATACCCTCAGCCAATCCAAGGAGGATGTTTTGGGGAATAAAAATTCCGGATTTAGCAATAATCAGGCGATAATCGGATTTGTAAAGGATCTTTATTCAGAATATGATATTTATGATAATTATTTAAAGTTTTTTGACAAGAGCTTTCCCAGTCCTGTTTCCAAGGCAGGTATCGATGCCTATAATTACGTACTTTCAGATAGCGCCTTTATAGAAGATAAATGGTGCTTCCATATCATTTATTATCCCAGACGTAAAAATGAACTCACATTTAAGGGCGATTTTTGGGTAAACGATTCAACCTTCGCTATTAAAAAAATTAACCTTGAGGTAACAAAAAGTGCTAATATAAACTGGGTTAAGGAAATCTATATAGAGCAGGAATTTGAAGTAATCAGTGATACGGTCTTTTTGTTAAAAAGAGATTATATGTTAAGTGATTTCAGCCTGTTTAAAAA
>JAHEBI010000221.1 GCA_024642325.1 Eudoraea sp.
CAAGGAAAAACGCGAAAAACACGATGCTGCCCTTCTGGAATTAAGACAATTGAAGGAAGCCAATGCAAAAAAGATTACAGATATAGAAAACCAGATCTCTGCGTTAAATGCAGAATATACTCAGGCTGTTAATGACTCCCAGCCCATTATTGATGGTTTTGACGGCCTTATGGCACGTATTAATGCCCTGGGAGAACTTCCATGGTTTCCGTCCTTCTTTATTTTCTTACTCTTTCTTGCCATTGAAACTTCACCAATAATTGTAAAGCTCCTGGCTCCTAAAGGACCCTATGACCTAAAACTGGAAGATGAGGAAAGCGCGGTAGAGACCTGGGTAATGCAAAAAGTATTACAGCGGCAAAAAATCCTTGCTACTGACACGGCTCTGAATGAAAAAATATATGGTGAAATAGCAGAAGAACAAGCTGTGTACGCCTATAAAAAACAGAAAGCAGAAGATCTGCTGCGGCTGCAGGCAGATACTTTTCACGATCTGCAGATAAAAAGCTTATAGGAAATAAACATTAAAAAATATTGAGGAATATCGCCATTTAATTTCCCTGGATTCTGGCCCACAATTCTATTAAAACATTTTGTGCGTCTTCTTTAAATTTAGGGGTTTCTTCTACTATGACTTCATTGTTTATTTTAAGCAGCCTGTAGCTAAAAGCAAATTTAGGGTCAACAGGATTCATGTTTATCAATCCAAAACGGAGATCATTAAATAATAAGATCCCATTATTGAAAGAAATGGTATACCAGCCTTCAGCAATCTTGATTAAACGCTTGAGCTTATCCTCGCCCGCCATATTCCCCAATAAACCATAGTTTTTGGGATAACTTCTGAACACAATTGGTTTGGTATCCAACAAGGAATATTCCCCTATCAGGTATTTGTTCCCGGCATCTACATTTGCAGTCCATAGTATTGTATTAAAAGGGGTAGGCCTGGTCTGTATTTGTTTATATGCAATATTTTGATCCTTCAAATTATCGGTGAATTTCCTATAGGTTATCCCCTTCAGCAGTAAGGTTACTGCCAGATAAAAAGTACTGACTATAATCCCAATTTTATTAAATTTTCTTCTGTCGGGAGACAGCCTGTGTTTTCTCATCGTTAAAATCAGGAAGAATAAAAAAGGGAATGTGTATAAAGGATCTATTACAAAGATATTCTGGAAGGCCAACCGCAGATCAAAAGGCCAAAAAAGTTGTGTCCCCCATGTGGTAAAAGAATCCAAAATTGGGTGTGTGAACAACCCCCAAAACATAAGTTTGGTCCATTCCTGCCAGCGTACCCCCGATTTCTTTTCGATTTTGGAAATCAGCCACCCCAAAACAGGTGCAAAAAGAAGGCTAAAAAGAATGGAATGACTAAAACCCCTGTGCCATTCCGTAGCTGTCACCGTATCCACAAAATACCTGCTAAGAACATCAAGATCTGGAATAGTACCGGCTATCGCGCCATAGAACATAGCCTTATTTCCTACCTTTTTACCCAATACTACCTCTCCTACTGAGGCGCCCAAAACTATTTGTGTTAGTGAATCCATAGGAGGTACATTTAGTCAACTATATTCATTTTTTTTAATAAAAAAGAGGCATTCATGTTTTGGCAAATACCCTTTTTAAATTGGTAGTCAAAATACAGTTCTTCATTTATTATTTGGGCGTCAAAATAGTAGTTCTCTACATTTTCCAGACTATCGGCAACTTCACACAGACTTAAATCGTGGGTGGCTATGAGACCGGTTGAATGGGAACCGACTAATTTTTCAATAAACTTTTTAGAGCCTATTGCTTTGTCAATACTGTTGGTGCCTTTTAAAATTTCATCGAGAACAATAAAGTATTTTTCCTCCTTTATGCTATCAATGACAAACTTTAAGCGTTTTAATTCAGAAAAAAAGTAAGATTCATGTTCGGTTAAAGAATCTGTAGTACGCATACTGGTTATCAGCTTAATGGGTTGATATTTAACCGATGAAGCGCATACAGGCAAGCCTATATTAGCCATAACAATCTGAAGAGAGATTGTTCTCAGGAAGGTGCTCTTCCCTGCCATATTAGCACCGGTAATTATAAAGAATTCTTCCCTGTAAATTTTAAAATTATTTGTAACACCTTCCGCCGGATCCAACATTGGGTGTGAAACATTTACAGCCTCAATAATAAGATCGCTATCTGTGATTTCAGGAAAAATATAATGGGGATGGTTAAATGCAAAATTTCCCAGGCTGTTATAAGCGTCAAAAAAGGCAATGGCATTTAGCCAGCACTCTGCACTATTCCCATGAATACCAATCCATTTTTCTATAGCATAAGCATACCGCAGGTCCCATAATAAAAATGCATTTGCCAGCACGCCAAAAAGCATATTATTCCTTTGGTCGAAAGCATTAAGCATCCCGGAAAATTGTTTTAACACTTTGGAAACCTGGAGGCCATCCTCCAAAATATTTTCCTTTTCATTATTTAATAACCCGGAGTTGAAATTGATATCCTCCAAAAGCAATATCAATTTTTGATACTGTTGAAAACTACTTTGTGCCTTCGATGTATTCTCGGAAAGTATATTAACCCTCCTTAAGTATTTACCGGTAATACCCAGGCCAAGAAAAAACCAAAACAGCAACCCCCATCCGGGAAGGTAATCAAAGTAATAGAGACCAATCATACCCAATGAAAATACAGAAAACACGTTTGGGAGTGTATTCATTATTTTAGGTACAAATGGCTTATATGATTTCAACCAGTCCAGCAGCTGAACTGAGGATAAATCCGTTTTTATTAATTGGGCTACTGCCGAAAATTCCTGCCTCCATTCCGCTGCTGACCCAAGTTCCTTAATGGCTTCCTGTTTTGCCTGTACATTTTCAATACTGTTCTCCGTGAGCAGAGCTGCCAGGTTTTTGCTGCCTTCTGATAAGGCCGTGCGATTACAGTATTGGTAAAATGATCCCTTGCCAAATAAATCAATATCCTGACTATAAAAATGCTCCCGATCTATAAACTCATCTCCCTCGGATAACTGGTAAAATTTTCTTTCCAATACCAGTAATTCAGTTTCATTTATCGAGATCAGGGTAGATAATCTGTCTTTTTTGTAGTTCAGGTTGGCATGCCGGGAAACCAAAAAAAGGAACGCCATTGCCGTAAAAAGGACAATTAAAAGAATGTAATTTGTGTGCTGATAAAAAAAGTATATCGCGAAAATTGCAAGTATAAAAACCACAAGTCTCAGCATACTGGAGAACAATAACTGCTTTTTTACCTGAATAAGCAGATTGCTCAATTTATCCTTTCTTTCTTTATAAAACCCTATGGGATTCTGCATTTAAAACTCGCTCTTTTAATTGAGGCCCTAAAGATATAGTTTTCTTAAAGGGGTTTGAAGATTAAATCAGTCCTTTCAGCTCCGTTTTTTGTTTTTTGGTTAACTTGGAAACTACCAGTTCATAGGAATGATCTACAAGTTCTGCAATCAGTTTTGCCGGCAACTGTTGCAGGAATAGCGTATTCCAATGCACCTTGCTCATATGATAACCGGGAGTTATAATCCCATCATAGGTTTCCCTTAGTTCAATGGCCCTTTCCGGGTCACATTTTAAATTAACCTGCGAAGGAATCCTTTCGAGGGGAGCAATCGTAAAGATTTTACCCATAACCTTAAAAACCAGGGTGTCTTCATCAAATGGAAATTCTTCGGTAACCCCTTTTTTTAGCAAACAAAGTTCTCTGAATTCTTCAATGTTCATTTTCAAAATTCATTTAACTAACATCATGGGTGAAAAAACAGCTTAAAACCCTGTGGCAATTCTTTTGAAGATTATAGCTTGATCCCCTGGGAATCATATACGATTACCTTATTCCAAAGGCTTTGAGCCTCTTCAATAAATTTCAGATGTGCCTTTTCCTTCTGATATTTCTCCTGATCTTTCGCAGATTTAAAACTTACGATCAAAGCATAAGTAAATGAATCGTCTACTACATCTCTTGTCGCCTTTGGAGGTTTTCCTACATAATGAGTATCTGAATATTTGGACTTTTTCATGAACCTTCCAATCGCCTTTTCAAACTTCTTCTGGTCATCCTTGCTATCCGGATTGTTAAGCCAAAAATATACGGTGTGTACGAAAGCTGGATTTAAATTTTTCATTTTCTTATCTTGTTGGCTGTATGCGGTTATGGATATTAATATTAGGGTTAATATACAAAATGACTTTTTCATATTATTATAATTTAAATTTAGAATACTATTTTTCAATGAAGGGTTTATCCCGGGCACTTAATTCCAAAGCTGAATAATCCAGTTTCCAGCCAATAGTTTCAACTATCTTCTCAATCAGCAAAACCGCTTCTAAAGCTTCCCGACGTGCGGTATCCATAAGTCCGCTTTGAGGAATTTTCTCCATGACATGTTTTTTGGCTTCCTGGTTTAAAGCGGTCAGATCCTTTGGAGTAAATGAGTTGAAAAGCCCATTTTTTATGTCGTAAAATTCAAGCTCAGGTTCTATTGAAAGAACCTCCGGCTGAGGAAAGTTAGTGAGAATTATTTTCTTTTTATCCGTATCGGCATGCATAAGCACTTTTTTAAGGTCATATCCTATTTGAGCTTTGGCATTTATTACAATAAGGGCTTTTTTCTTGCTGCTGAGCAAGCTCATAAAGTGTTCCCTGGTGTTTTCATACTTGTAAATCTCTGCAAAATCGCCTTCCACGGAAATTAACTTACAAACGCTCTTGATCTTTTCCAGTATTATGGTAGACTGATGTTCTGTCAATTCTTTGCTCCTCTTAATACGAAATAACGAGAACATCCAATACATCAGGATTGCACCCAATATTAATCCCAAAAAAAGTTCAAAAATATTATCCATTATGTCCTCCTAATTCTCCCAAATGTGTGTACTTAAATCCTTTCTCAAACTTCAGGCCATACCCCAACGCTCTGTCCAAAGATGCATGTGAAAATACTATTATCCCAACTCCCTCCAACAAAGGAAAAGCAAAATAAGCTCCAAAAATATAAATAACTATCGCCAAACCTTTATGATGGAAAATATTATATACAATAGCCCCTGATTT
>JAHEBI010000222.1 GCA_024642325.1 Eudoraea sp.
CTTTTGGGGTCCTGTTTAGCAATACGATAGAAAATTATTTTTCTATTGATGCCCGTTTCTTCAGGAGTTTCGGAACCCTTATGCTTAAACCGGGAGTTCTGGCACGACGCTTTGTTGATGGAAAACGACTCAAATACCTGCATCCTGCACAATTTTACCTCTTTATCTCTGTCATTTTCTTTTTTATCTTCTCTTTTACGATTAGAAAGGCAGATAATGAAGTTTCGAAAGCCATACAAAAAGGATTAGATCAGGAAATCAGTTTAGATTCCATAAAGATAAAAGCGGATTCCGTTGAAGTGGCAGAAGCCCGGAAAGTCCTGAAAGAAAATCAAAAATTTATTGGCATATCTGATTCGGACCTGGTGGACCTGGATTCGGTAATAAAATCAGATCCGCAGGCGGCCAACTTAAATTTTGGATTTAAGACAAAGACCGTAGACTCCCTTATAGCTGCAAATGCACCCATGGATCAAAAACTTACCGCCATGGGCATGAAAGAAGATGCAAATGCCTTTACAAGGAGGTTTTATACGCAGTTACTAAAATTCTACGAAAAAAGGGGCGGGGGCATTTTACAGGGCTTGTATGATACTATTCCTGTAGCTATGTTCCTCTTGTTGCCGCTCTTTGCCTTATTGCTAAAACTGTTTTATTGGAAACGAGGGGCATTCGCACACCACATGGTCTTTAGTTTTTATTTCTTTACATTTATTTTCACCACCTTTTGTATCCTCATACTGGCGAATATGATTGTTGATGTCCCTGTCGGGTTAGAGGTGCTTATATTATTGTCTTTTGTAATATATCTGATGCTGGCCCTGCGTAATTTTTACAGGAGTAGTTGGCTGGGTGCTTTTTTTAAGGCGAATATCATCTCCTTCCTTTATATGCTCTTTATTGTTCCCGTAGCCGCAATAGGAATTGTTTTAGTGTCTTTTATGCTCTACTAATTTCCTGAGCCAAAAAATTTATTTGACCATAAAAAGGGCATTGGCGAAAAAGAGTTTGCCATTTTCCCAGAACCCCCGGAATAAGGGATTATCCACCATGTAGACCACCTGTCCTTTGCCGTATTCCTCCACCCCGAAAACAAGGCTTTTAGACATTTTTTTCTGAGCTTCACTACCGGCAAAACCTGAGACCGGAGCCGTGTCATTGGAAATATAGGCTACCGTACCACCCTCAAGATAATCATAACTGTCACTTCCAAGTTTAAGGCTAAAATAGGTGTCTGTGTAGCCAAAGGCCAGTGGATGTGTTGCATCTACTTTTGTTTTAAAAATAGCACCTGTAATGTCGTTTTTCATCTCCTCCCGCAGCAGGTTTTCATAGGGTTCCACTGTAATTTCTGTACTGTCTTGTTTATTTTCCCTGATAGAAATATCAAATCCACCTTCTCCTCCCAACGAGGCAATAGACTTGCCCATGGCAATGAGCCTGCCACCCTGGCCTACCCATTCTTCAAGCCTGCTGAGCATTTCTTTGTCCATAAACTTTTCATAACTATAACCTCCCGGTAGAATGAGCACCTCATAGTTGTAAAGGTCTACCTCATCAAAATAGTCTCCGTCTAAAACTGTAAGTGGATAATGCAATTGCTGCTCGAAGAAATGCCATATCTCACCAAATCTCAGTGTGGATGTCGGGGCTCCCCCCAGCAGGGCTACTTTAACGGCAGGGATCATCTTCACATAGCCGGATCCGAAATCCTTTCCTTTATCCACAAAACCACTACTCACTGGTGACAGTAATTTATGATGCTTTTCCGCAGCCTCACCCAGGATATTGGTAAAATTCTTATTGAAATCATTATCTGCCTTGGTAATGATGAGGCTTCCACGATCATAATGTTTGCCTTCAATGGTAAATGGTTTCTTAGTCTGTCGCACCTTTATCTTTTTCTGAAGTAATTCTGCTAAAAATCGCGCATCATCCATCCCGTTCCAATCTGTGAGGAAGGCATAGGAATTTGGGTTCAACACCTCATTCTTTACTAAAGCTTCTTCTTTCGCAGTACCGCTAACCAGACTCTCAGATGCTATAGCATCTAAACCGTAGGCATAGGGTAGGGACCAGGCGGTTATATCATAAGTTAGTGAATCGCTCAATCTGGCGTTGGGTTCAAACAGCACTTTTACAAGGGTGCCTTTGGATTGGTTGGTTGAAATGATAAGGCTTTCGGAATTGGTTTTTAAACTCCCTGTTTTACCTGTTAGATAATTAAATCCCTTGGCGGTAGCACCTGTACCATAGCTATAATTTAACTCATGCCGGTCTAAAAGTTGGGCAAGTGCTCTTAAATGATCTTCAGGCCCGTTAAGGACATAACTATTGTATTTATAGCTTTTAGGCTGATGGAATTTTTGATATTCCTCGTTGAGTTTCGCTACGTTATTGGCAGCAACTTCCACCGTGGAAATCCCGGTGGTAAAATGGTGTGCTATCCGGTCTTTTAAGGTTAGGGTATCTCCATTGCTTGTAATAACGCCTAATCCGGCACGGCCCCCGCCTCCCTGCTCATAGGTCATCCCTATGGCTCCATTATAGGTAGGGTAGGTGTCCCCGTAACTTGGGTAAAACAGATCAAATCGTTCTTTGGTGAAGTAGAACCAACCGTTGGCATCAAAATATTTGGCGTGGTTTTTTCCGATGGTTATCTGAAAATCCCTCTGAAAATCGGTAATTACTTCATGAAATGGTTCTGCTGCCGGGGCAAAATAATAAGGGGAATCCATGCTCTGTTCATGAAAATCTACATGAATATGCGGGAGCCATTTATTATAATATTTAAGTCTTTGCCTGCTTTCTTTTTGTGTAAGCCATGCCCAGTCACGGTTTAGATCAAACATATAATGATTGCTCCGGCCGCTCCACCAGCCTTCATGGTGTTCTTTGCTGTTTGAGTCTACCTGATTAGGTGTGTTTTTAGTTTGGTTATACCAGTTTACATATCGGTCTCTTCCATCCGGATTTATGCAAGGGTCCATAATCACCACTGTGTTTTCCAGGTAAGACTGTTTGCCTGTTAATAGTTCATAAATGGTTTGCATAGAAGCCTCTGTACTGACACTCTCATTACCATGTACATTATAACTAAGCCAAACAATAGCCTTTGTTGAGGTTCCTGATCCACTTCTGTTTTTTAAATGTTCCTCCCGTATGGCTTCCAGGTTTTGCATATTCGCTGCGGATGACAGATAAGCCAGTATCAATGGCCTCTGCTCATTGGTTTTTCCATATTCAGTGAGTTGCATGCGGTCCTTAGCAACTTCAGACAAGTACTGGTAATAATCCACCACCTGGTGATGGCGTGTAAATCTGGTCCCCAGTTCATATCCCAGAAATTCCGAGGGGGATTGCAGTTCTTGTGCGTTTAGAGTGAGCGCAATAAATAATAATGAGAATGCAGGTAATAGTCGATTCATGGACCAGGATTTAAGAATAGGATGCTAAATCTAAGTAATAATCCGGAAATCACCTGTTAAGTTCGGTGATTTTCGTTTAGCGGTCGTCAAGTTGTATGGCTTAATAAGAATTGGTTCTTCATTTTTATGTAGTTCGTACATCTTAACGTATTTTTGGGAAGTGTAAAACCCGAGAATTTTATCTTTGATCGGATTTTAGTAATTTCTATGGAAGTAGCCTGTATACCATTTAAAAAGACTGGATATTTTTCTTCGCTAATAGCTGACTATCTGGATAAAAACACCAAGCTAAGACCTTTTTATAACAGGTTTCCTGACATTGAAGAATTTGAATCGCAAATAAAAGAGAAGGCAAATTCGTTTCCACAGGCAAACAGGAAAATACTTAATGGGGTTTTGCAGCAACAGTATCAGGGAGTGAAAACCTCAAAAATTACTTTGGCTAATATTTCAGCCCTGGCTCAGGATGAAACCTTCACAATAGTTACAGGGCATCAGCTCAATATTTTTACCGGGCCCTTATATTTTTTATACAAAATTATAAGTGCCATAAACCTTGCGAAATCTTTAAAAGCAGCCTATCCTGAAAATAATTTTGTTCCGGTGTATTGGATGGCCACAGAGGATCATGATTTTGATGAAATCAATTATTTTAAGCTGCACAACAAAAAATTGCAATGGAACCGCAATGACGGGGGGGCAGTAGGAAGATTCACTACGGAAGGATTAAAAGCGGTATTTGATACTTTTTCCAAAGAAGTAGGCCATAGTGTTAATGCCGACAAACTAAAAGATCTTTTTGCAAAAGCTTACCTGGAGCACAATTCACTTGCCAAAGCTACCAGATATCTGGCCAATGACTTATTCGGGGAGTATGGACTGGTAATCGTGGATGGGGATGATGTGCAATTAAAAAACCTGTTCAAACCTTATATTAAAAAGGATATTTTTGAAAACCTGTCTTTTGATAAAGTAAACGAGACCATCAAAGCCCTGGAATCTGTATCTCCGGCCTACAATATTCAGGTTAACCCCAGGGAAATCAATTATTTTTATTTAAAGGATGGACTGCGGGAAAGGATTCTTGAAAAAGAGGGGTTATTTTATGTGAATAATACCAAAATTAACTTCACAAAAGATGAATTACAGGTAGAGCTGGATGTTCATCCCGAAAGATTTTCACCCAATGTGGTAACCAGGCCAATTTATCAGGAAGTAGTCCTTCCCAACCTTTGCTATATTGGAGGAGGGGGTGAGCTGGCCTATTGGTTGGAGCTTAAAACTTCTTTTGACGCTATGGAAGTGCCATTTCCCATCTTGCTCCTGCGAAATTCAGCGCTTCTCATATCTGAAAAGGAATACAGTAAAACACAAAATCTGAATATTGAGCCTGCCGACCTGTTTTTAAAACAAAACAGTCTTATCAATAAAAGAATACGGGAAATTTCAAATATTGATATAGATTTTTCAAGTCAAAAGGAACATCTGAAGCAACAGTTTGAAGCACTTTACCTATTGGCAGAACAAACAGATAAGTCCTTTCTGGGGGCAGTAAAGGCCCAGGAAGTAAAGCAAATAAAAGGGCTCAATAATCTGGAAAAAAGATTGTTAAAAGCCCAGAAAATAAAACTAAAGGATCAGGT
>JAHEBI010000223.1 GCA_024642325.1 Eudoraea sp.
ACACGGTTCATGATGTTCAGCTAATAGTTTAATTGCCTTTGAAATGCATAGTACATTTGACTAGACAAATGAAAAGAAAAAATTTGAATAAACAACCAATTTACAAAAAAAGTGATGGTGTCTTAACATTGGCACCCCAAGAAAGACAAATTACCAGGGGATTCATCTTAAAGAATAAATGCCTGGTTCGGTTATTCTCCAGCCATATAAAATAAATTTATAATTAATTTATTAGAGTATAAAGCAAGTTAGAATGGCTTATTTTATTTGAAATCGCTAAATAAAAAAAGCCATCATAACTGATGGCTTTGAATTTATTTTTGGGTTGGGATGTATTAGATAACTTCCACATTTACTGCGTTCATTCCTTTTTGTCCTTTTTCCACGTCAAACTTAACGTTGTCGTCTTCCTGAATTTCATCTATCAGCCCACTTTGGTGCACAAATATATCTTCTTCAGAATCTGCCGGTTTTATAAAACCAAATCCTTTGGTCCTATTAAAAAATTTTACTGTTCCTTCTTTCATTACTTTGATATTTAATATTAATTATTTTTATTATTTTTTTATATATATGTTAATTCCTTAGTGCTGTTGCTGCAACTGGTGTCATCCTCCCCAGCTCTCGAAGCATTTTGATATGGCCCCAAACAGCTCCGGCAAGGGTGCGTTTGGTATGATAAGGGATTCCGTATTCCTTTGCCGTATGTTCTACAATTCCTGATATTTTCTTATAATGGATATGACAAATATTGGGCAACAAATGATGCTCAATTTGGTAATTCAATCCCCCTATTAGCCATGACAAAAATCCATTTTTTGGAGAAAAATTACTTGTTGTGGCCAGTTGATGTGCATACCAGTCTCCTTCCAGAATACCATTTCCATCAGGTAAGGGAAATTCCACACCTGGCATGATATGGGCAACCTGAAACACAATACTGATCAAAATACCGGTTACAAAGTGCATACTTAGAAAGGCCAGAATAATAATCCAGGGGGCCAGAGGCAGTATCAGAAGAGGCAGGATTAATGCGTAGGAATAATAAAATAGTTTCCATCCTATTAATTTTGCGAGTTCTGTTTTAAATTCATTTTTTTTACTAAAAAATCCTTGTTTTCTATAGCGGTTTATTCTGACGAAATCTTTTGAAGTAATCCAGGAAACGGTAGAGAGGCCGTAGAAAAACCAAACATATAAGTGCTGGAACCTATGCAGACGGTACTTTTTTGCATGTGGCGAAAAGCGCAGGACAGAGGGCGGGTTTATATCATCATCTGTTTGATCTATATTCGTATATGTATGGTGCAGAACATTGTGCTGAATTCTCCAGACCGAAGCATTTGCACCTATGAGGTTCATAGTGTACCCGAGGTATTTATTTACATATTTATTTGAGGAATAGGATCCATGGATAGCATCATGCATGATGCCCATACCAATTCCTGCCATTCCCAACCCACTAATAATGTAGCAGATAAATAGTATTCCAATGCTGGTTATAAGACCACTGTTGATAATTATCATTGGAAAAACAAATAATGACAACATTAAAATGGTCTTTAAAATCATGCTCTTGTTGGCATGCTTGCTGATATCATTTGTTTTGAAATAGATATTCACTCGTTCTCTCAATGTCTTTGAAAAGTCGGAGCCTGTTCTTTTTGAAAATTTTGGAGTTTTAATACGACTACTTTTTTTGTTTTATAGCTTTTAACCGACTTAATAGATTAATGGACATGAATCATGCTTGTTCATTAATGATTTTGAGGCGGTAAATAATTTGAGGAATGTTGAAGAAACTAATTGAAGGTATTTGAGGAAAACCACTTTTCACTTAAAAGCACATCTAAACCAGAATCACTTTTTCTTATTATTGGCTATAAAATGTTTTTTTGCACTATTGCTATTAAAAAACTAAAGAGAGCGGGAGTAAATTAAAGATCCGGGTAGATCGAAATAAAGGGAAGCTTTCTGACCTTTTAACTCGGTAAAGGTAACACTTAATTAATCTGTTATTCCAAATAATGTGTTAAAGTGCTATAAATGAGAATTTTGTTGGCAGACCTTATAATAATTAAAGCACCTTCAAATGCTTCATTTACTTTTGAAATTTCATCAAGTGACACCACCGCAACGATTCCATAAAAACTATGGACATTAGCGGGCAAAAATAATAGTAACCCTTTCTCTGGGTGATATTATTATTTAGCTGTCCTTACAATTTAATCCTGATTTTCTTCCACAGGTATTAAATTGTCATCCGGAATCCTGTCAATCATTTTATTATAGGGATCAATCCCGGCCTTTACAGGCAAAGAGTCTACTGTAAAAGTAAAAGAACTTTCACCGGGCTTAACCCATTTTTTTTCCAGTAGCATTGGAGATTTTACAGTCATGCCCAAATCATTCTTAATATCCTCATTGAATACACCAATTTCGATTACATTGGCTGATTCCGGTGAATCCAGAAGTTTTCCATTACCATCAAAATGGCTTTTACTGCTTTGAACATCAAGGGTGACCTCATATTGGCCATTTTCCAATTGCCTGTAGGTAGCATTGGAGGCTTTATTGGAATACAAAGTAATTTTTTCAAAACTATCTTCCAGATAATACTGAAGTGAATCTGGTGCAGCAGATTTAATATAGTGATACCATTCATTAGTTGTGGTAAAAGGTGCTTTAGGGCGGAATGCGGCAGTATCCGCATAGCGTTTAAATGCATCATTTAAATTTTTTTCCCCTATAAGGTCCTGCAAAGCATATAAAATCAGCCCTCCTTTTCTATACCAAACGTAAGCCTGGTTATCATTGTCGAGCAATGTTTTTTCAAATTTACTTTCATTGGCCCTGCTTCTTAAGTATCTGTCAAGTTCTTCCTTGAGGAATTTCTGCATTGCATCCACTCCGTATTCTTTTTTCATCACCATCAGTGAAGAATATTCTGCCATAGACTCAGAAATCTGATTGGCACCTCTGGTAGCAGAAGGGGTAATCTGATGTCCCCACCACTGGTGCGCCACCTCGTGCGCAGTGACGGTATATACATAATCCAAATCCTCGGGATCGCTAAAATCACCTACCCATCCAAAACTCTCGGCAAAAGGAACAGTGTTGGGGAAAGATTGTGCAAAAGTAGCGTATCTGGGAAACTCCAGAATTCGCATTTGGCTGTATTGGTAGGGGCCATAATTTTCAGAAAAATAATCGAGTGAATGTCGTACCCCTTTTACAAAACGATCCATGTTATAGGTATGAGTGGGATGGTGAAAAATCTCAATATTTACTTTTTCTCCATTTTTACCGGTCCATACTTCCCGATGAATGTCAAAGCTCGCAGAGGAAATGTTATAAAAGAAATCCATCTCACCTTCCATCTTATAAGTGAAGTATCTTCGGCCGTTCTCTTCCCATTCTTTTTGCAAATAACCCGGCATAACGGCTATTTGATCCGGGCTGGTACTTACGGTGCCTTCAAAAGTGACATAGTCCGCATCATCGTTAAACAAAAGGTTTTGTAAACCCCATTCATCGTCCTGCGCAGGCAATTGATAATCTTTTATAGGGAGGTCATATTTCTTGCGATCCTGATCACTCGTCAATTCGCCCTGAGCGGAATACCCGAAGGAAGGAAAAAAATCATTATTTAGGAAAGTGCCGTTATACACTATGTCAGAACCGCTTCCCTCATTGGGGAAACCGTCAAATGAGCCGGTTACTTTTAACTCCAAAACTAGGGTGTCATTAGGCTGCATACTTTTGCCCAGGGAATAGATCTCATAACCAAAGGCTTCGTATTTTTTCCCGAGAACAGGAGTTACTCCATCTATTTTGAAATCTTCAATTTTTTTGTGAAAGAGTCCCGGACCTCCCCAGTTAAGGTGCAGAGAATCTATAGCTTCATGGGTTTTGTTAACCATTTTATAGATGGTTTTAATAGTAGCATGTCGTTTTTCAGGGACAAGGTCTGCATAGACCTTAACATCAATCACTTTGGGTTGCGCAATTTTATCATACCGGCTTAATTGTTTTTCATAATCGGCAGAAGCTATGGTCCCGGCTTTTTCACTGCTATAATGATTCAAAGTTTTGGTATTGTAGTTTATAAATATCCCAGAGCCCAGCCAAATGGCTAACAACAAAATAATAGAAGAAAGGGTTCCTGCCTTTAATCTGCCCCTGGCTATTTGAAGACGGGCCTTTCCTCCTGAATCAGTGCCGCGTTTCCAAAACAAAAAGCCTAAAAGGGTTAGTATAGCACCAAATGCCAGCCAGTATAGTCTAAACCAAAACAGGGATGTGCCAAAATGCCCAAAGCCATTCATATCCGAAATGGTATACCCCGGGGCATAGCCATATAAATAGAGGTTGTTATCCACATCCAGGAAGCTATTTAAGCCAAACAACAAAGCCCATATGGCAATGGCCACAACATGACCAATAAACTTTTGGGTCACCAGAGAATGCACGCAGAAGGCAAGCATGACAAAAATGATATACTTTGGAAATTCAATCAAATACAGATCTGTAAAGTATTTGTCGAATTCAAAATTAAAATATCCTTTTATCACCTGATTAAAAACACCGCTGATAAGGATAAGGTTAACAAGCAGAAAACTCACAATTACAAGCGCCAGAAATTTGGAACCATATACAATTCCGTTAGGGACAGGCAATGATCCAAATATCTGATCGTAATTCACACTGCGTTCCCTATGGAGTACTTCACCGGTCATAAAGACAATCAGGACGAAAATCAAAATGATATAGGTAAAATCTTTGACTTCCAACATATAGTAGGTGAGTGGCAGTGAGGGGGTACCATAAATGGGAAAGCCAAACCAGGCGTCGAAAAATAAGAATAGGACAGCAGCCACTAATATGGCAATAAAGAAATTATCCCTGATGATATTTTTAAACTCCATTAAGGCCAGACTAAAAAGGAGTTTTATGTTTAATCCCCTGGAATAAACTTTG
>JAHEBI010000224.1 GCA_024642325.1 Eudoraea sp.
TTCGATATGAGTGGCGTAGCAACGATGGAGAAATCAAGACTGCAGGCAAGTGTAAGGGAGAAAAGGTAAATTTAGATTTCTCACGCTCACTTCGTTCGGTTCGAAATGACATATACCGTCTACATTGCTTTGCATAAAACCAACCAGGTCCTTTCGCTATGAATTGCGAAGCTGCGATTGAGAAATCTTCACTTAATTTTAAAATCCCTTCGCCTACAGACCTTCTTTACGCAAGACTTCCAGTGGCGGACTGTTTAAAACACTCCTGCTATTGCCAAGTCCAATTAAAAGGACGAGCAATGTAACACCGGGTAATAGTACCAAAAAGGGTACTAAAGAAGGTACAAAAGGTGCTTTAAAAACAAAACTGGCAAGTAATTGGCTGCTTATCAGCGAAAGTAATATGCCTATACCACTTCCTAACAGCCCTAAATAAAAGTATTCAAGAGCTGTGATTTTTAAGATTTGCCTGCTCGTGGCACCTAATGTTCGCAAAAGAACACTTTCTTTTATCCGTTGATATTTACTGGTCCGCACAGCTCCTATTAATACAATAATACCAGTAAGGATGCTAAAAAAGGCCATAAAATTAATAACCCAGGCAATCTTATCCAGGACATTCTCTATGAGGGTTACAATTTGACGTAAATCGAGCACGGAAATATTCGGAAATTTTTGAACTAATTCTCTCTGGAGTCGGGCCGAAGCCTCCGCACTGGGTGCATTGGTTGTTATAACGTGAAACTGCGGCGCATTTTCCAGGACTCCTTTAGGAAAAACTATGTTGAAATTAGGTTGCATTCTTGCCCAGTCCACAGCGCGAGTATTGCCTATAACTGTTTCCATCAAAACACCCTGTACGTTAAAAACTACTGTATCACCTACTACCAGTTCAGTATCTCGCGCAATGTTATCAGCTATAGATATGGGAATAAGACCCTCTTCAGGCACTTCAGGCACCCATTCACCTTCGGTAAGGGTCTCCGAAGAAATCAGGGAATCCCGGTAAGTAGCTCTGAATTCATGATTTAAAACCCATTTGTTCATTGTCAGGGTTGTGTCCTGTCTAAGCTCATTCACAGCCCGACCTTTAATCATATGCATGCGCATAGTAACTATTGGAATATTGTCTAATACCGGTAAACCTTTGGGAATAATTGTTTCAGTTACTTCTTCTTTTTGTTCACTTTGCACGTCCAACAGAATTATGTTGGGACTATTGGTGTTGCTATCAAGCTGAGCCATAGCTAGCAGCATATCTTTGGTAAAATAGAGGGTACTAATCAGAAAAGCCCCTACTCCAATTGCTACCAGCAATACCATGGTCTGATTATTTGGACGGAAAAGGTTTAAAAGGCTTTGTCTGGAGGTAAAACTCCATTTGGCAGGAAAAAACCTTTTTATTCCCTTCATAAACAGAGTGGCAACACCTGCCAATATAGAGAATGTAACCGCAATACTGATTACAAAACCAATGGCATAGCGGAAGTCTTCCAAAAGCCAAAGGGAAAACAGGAAAATAAAGATTAATATTCCCATAAACACCAGGGCCCTTGCTTTTCGTGGACGCTCCTCGGGTGTTTCCTGTATACGCAATACCTGCAAGGGTGAGACATACCAGGTACTCATAAGTGGTAGCAGGGCAAAAAGAACGGACATCAACACTCCCAATAATAACCCCATTATTATAGGTTGAATTGAAAGTGACAATTGAACCTCAAAAGGCAAAAACTCCTGTAAAATACTCGGAAATGTCAACTGTAACAATATTCCCCCTACAGTTCCAATTACACCGCCAAGAAAGCCCATGCCCCCTATTTGAATCAAATAAATAAGGAATGTTTGCTTTCTGCTGGCGCCCATACATTTGAGTACGGCCACTGACCTCAATTTTTCCTTTATATAGATTTGTACGGAACTTGCAATACCCACACAACCCAATAAAAGTGCAATAAATGCCACGAGGTTAAGGAATTTACCAACATTTCCATAATTACGACCCAATTGTCTGCTCCCGGATGTATGTGTATCCAGATCTGCGTTTTCAGCATCTAATATAGGGTCGAGTTCCTTGTCAAGGACATCGAGGTC
Source organism: Eudoraea sp. (assembly GCA_024642325.1). Classification (GTDB taxonomy): domain Bacteria; phylum Bacteroidota; class Bacteroidia; order Flavobacteriales; family Flavobacteriaceae; genus Eudoraea. Next base: position 2,092 of record JAHEBI010000224.1, read on the forward strand.
CATATCAGGTGGGGCAAAAAAATAGTAATTATAGTCCAAACGACTCCCAACCTGCAGTAGCCCTGTTCGATCTATTACACTGAATGGAACAATTACCGGTGGAGCTACAGAACTGGCAAATGCACTATTACCGGGCGCAGATATTAGGGTACCTGCAATTGGCAAACTTGCATTGCCTATTTTGATAATATCTCCTACTTCCAATTCAAACTGCAACATCACGGTGGCGTCTACCAGGGCTCCTTCTTTTAAAATATATGACGTTGCCGCATCTGCGGGTTCGGTTTCCAACTCTCCGTAAAGTGGAAAGTTTCCCTCAAGCCCCCGCACACGAACCAGTTTACTACCGTCATTTTTTGGAAATGCCGCCATGGATGCAAAATTTACTTCCATACCCTCAGCGCCACCTAATGAATCGATAATTCCCTGAACTTTTTCATTCGGAAGCTGTCTTGAATCTATTATAAAATCGGCACCCATAAGAGATTTGGACTGGAGGCGGATATTTTCTTTGAGGTTATCACTAAATGATTGGATTGAAACCAGAGCTGTAATTCCAAGAATTATAGAGGCCATGAACAAAATGAGTCTGCCCCCACTAGCCTTTCCATCACGCCATGCCATTTTAAAAAGCCAGGCTTTGCCTGCCATAGATGAGGCTGTCTGTTGGTTTTTCAAGAGATTTTCGCGCTTTTGTTGGTAGCTATCTTCCCACCCTTAAGTCTAAGAATATGCTGTGTCCGTTCTGCCAGGTCCAGGTCATGGGTTACAATTACCAAAGTAGTACCTGCTTCCTTATTCAGTTCAAAAAGTAGTTTGATAACTTTTTCTCCCGTTTCTTCGTCAAGGTTCCCGGTAGGTTCATCGGCAAAAAGGATAGAAGGCCTATTGCTAAATGCTCTTGCCAGAGCAACCCTCTGTTGTTCGCCACCTGATAACTGAGAGGGATAATGATCCGACCTATCTGCCAGGCCTACTTTCTTTAATAGTTCTATCGCTTGTTTGCTGGCATCCTTTACCCCTTGCAATTCCAACGGAACACTTACATTCTCGAGTGCGGTTAAGGTAGGAAGTAACTGAAAATCCTGAAAAATAAACCCAACTTCTCTATTGCGCAAAAGGGCACGTTGGTCTTCGCTAAGTTCGTTAATCCGCGTCCCGCAGAGTTCTATGTAGCCAGAATCGGGTTCATCTAAACCTGCACATAGCCCTAACAAGGTAGTCTTACCGCTACCCGATGGGCCCACAATGGCAAAGGTATCCCCTTGTTCTATTTCAAAGGAAATAGCATCAAGAACAGTTAGTTTTTTAGACCCACTGGAATAGGTCTTCCCCAGTTGGTTAACGTTTAATATCTTTGACATTGATAGAAATTAGATTTTGTTTGCAACGACGCAGCAAAATAAGGAAATGATTTCGACATTTAGATCCTTAAAACATGCAGACCTTCTTAAAATTTCGTTATTTTTTAGTGTTTTTACTATTAGTGGCTTGTGGAAATAAGTCCGGTCAAACCATAAGAAATTCTTCTGTCACAAGCGATCAGACAGAAGAGTATGTTGATGAATCAGGAAACAACAAAGTTATTGTTTTCTTTGGGGATAGCCTAACTGCTGGTTACGGCCTGGACACAAAAGAATCCTATCCGGCGGTAATTCAACAAATTGTGGATTCCCTTAATTTAAAATATACGGTAGTTAATGCCGGGCTAAGTGGAGAGACCACCGCCAGTGGCAGGAATAGGCTTGACTGGGTATTAAATCAAAAGGCGGATGTGTTTATTTTGGAATTGGGTGCCAATGATGGTTTGCGAGGCATACCTATAATTGAGACCCGGCAAAACCTCCAGGCTATTGTGACTTCGGTTAAAGAGAAAAACCCGGAAACGATTATCGTGCTTGCAGGGATGCAGATACCACCAAACATGGGTCAGGAATATACCGCGGAATTTAGAAAAATCTTTCCGGAGTTGGCTGATAAGAATGAAGCTTATCTTATCCCCTTTTTACTGGACAATGTTGCGGGTATTCCTGAATTAAACCAGGAAGACGGTATTCACCCTACCGTGGAAGGGCAAAAAATAGTAGCTGATAATGTTTGGGATGTATTGGAACCATTACTTACCAAACCAGCCCAATGATGGGTAGAGCATATAAAACATAAATAGTATGGAAAATATAATCAATGCACTTTCCTGGATAGATGCTGCAGCAGCGACAGTTTGGATTCTGCTTACAATCATTATGTTCTGGCTTCTTTATAAAGTATATGAAACAGAAAGCAGGTCGCATCCGGTCTTCCACTTCGGAGTATTTCTGTTGGTCCTGGTGTGGTTATATCCACTTTACACATTTCTTTTTAACCAGTTGGAAGTTGCTTTTTTGGGGAATCTGATTACTTTATGGGCTACCGTAGCCTATATGCAAAGGCTAAAGAAGCTCCCAATTAAGGAATATAAATGGATGATTCCCCAGATTGTCTGGATCATTATTGCCTCCTTTTATGTGGGATGTATGCTTATTGAAAAATACCTGATGACCTGATTAAAAAAGGTTGAAATGAAAATTTAGGATTAAGCCAATTTAGCACTGTTTCTTTTTGTAGTAAAAGTCAAAGCTTTCTTTACACGGCTATTCTTGTTTTTGTACAAACGGGCAACTGTGTTTTCTTTGATAGTTGGTGTGACAATACTCATTTCTACAGTTTCTAATTTGGTATCAACTTTAGCATCCTGAGCTTGAGCAGCTACTCCGATAAAAAGAACAAAAATTAAAGTTACAATCGTTTTCATCACTTGGGGTCGTTTTATATATATAAAACGACCCAGGTGCATCTCAGCCCGGATGTAATTCGTCGAAAAACCCTTATTTTTCGGTATCCGG
>JAHEBI010000225.1 GCA_024642325.1 Eudoraea sp.
TGCAAGGGATAAGGCAATGTCGTCCTCTAAATTTTTTATTTTGGAAATACGGACCCCAGCAACCGGAACAATTTCATATAAAGTGACTGTAGGACCAATTGTAGCCTTTATTTGTGCTATACCAATCTTGTAATTTTTTAAAGTCTCAACGATTTTGTTTTTGTTTTCCTCAAGTTCTTCCTGATTTATGGTGATCCCTCCGGAAGCGCCATGTGCATCAAGCAGTTCCAGATGTGGAAATTTATAATTGGCCAACTCCAAAGTGGGATCAAATTCCCCAAAATCTGCCACCAATTTTTCAGAGAGAATATCCTTTTCTTCTTTCTCTTCGGTAATTTTCTCTACTTCCATTTCTATGGAATCTTCCTCTGGAAGTTTCCCCGAAGCAGTCTCATCTTCCCGGGTATTCTCCACTTCAGTCATCAAAGGAGGAATATCTTCTTTATGTGTATAGGTATCCACAACTAAGGGAAGATCATCTTTGGAATCCATTACCACCCGTTCTCCGCTGCCATTTTGAAATTCTGTGGTGAGCGATTTAGATTTCTGTTTAAAAAAGGCCACAATACTCTCTGGAGTAAACTTAAACAGACGGACAAGAATAACGGTAAGCCCGAATAACAAAAGCAATAAAACGCCTATCTTACCCGTATAATCCTGCAAAAAATCATTCATTTCATAACCAACAAGACCTCCTAACAAGGGGCGCTCATAGGCAAAAAAACCAAGTGCTATAGAGGTCCATATAACAAAGACAAGTCCCCAAATCCATTTACCCAACAATCTTTTTTTATCAAGGCTCAAAAACAGGTATAAACCCGTCAGGCACAACAAAATGGGAAAAATAAAGGAAGCCACACCAAACTCTATACATAAAGAAGTGGCTGACACTCGCTCCAAATTTATTCAGCAAATTATTGGCGTGTTCATTCCTGTCCGTAAATTCGGTAAGAAGACTTTGGTCTGCCTGCCAGGAAAAATAAAGGAGGTAAATGAAAAAAATAGGGCTATGCTGAGAAGCACCAAAAGGCTTCCCAGGATTATTTTGTTTTGTTTGGACAACTTAAAAGAAAAACCTTTTTTTGAAGAAGCGGGCTTTGACTTTGTTCTCTTCTTTGCCATTGAATCAACTATTCTTTGGGGTAAAAATACAAATTTACAAAGGAAGGAGTATCCACAACAGTCCTAAATAATTTTTGGTACGTAAATGATTAATCCTATAATGGTTGCGGCCAGTGAAACCAGCATAACAGCTCCTGCCGATATGTCTTTGACAAACCCTATTTTCTTATCAAATTCGGGTTGCACATAATCTGACAACTTTTCAATTGCCGTATTCAGGCCTTCAACACCAAGAACCAAAGCAATAGCAAATATTTGAAGAATCCACTCGGTTTGTGATATCTCAAAATAAAAGCCTATGCCCGTCATCAGGCAGGCAATGACCACCTGTATTTGGATACTGATCTCTGTCCGGATTAACAACCAGGCGCCCCGAAATGCATATCCAATACCCTTAATACGGTTAGAAATCAGATTCTCTTCAGGCATCCATTAATGCTTCTAGAGCCGCTTTGTAGTTTGGTTCTTCTGAAGTTTCCTGGACCTGCTCCGTATGCATAATCTTCCCTTCCTCATTTAAAACGATAATTGATCTTGAAAGCAAGCCCTGTAGCACGCCATCTATGTATTCCAGGCCATAGGATTTTCCAAAATTCCAATCCTTATAGTCAGACAGGGTTTCAACATTATCAATTCCTTCAGCCCCGCAAAACCTGTTGAGTGCAAAAGGCAAATCTCTGGAAATGCATAAAACCACGGTATTATCTAATTCAGCAGCTTCCAAATTGAATTGGCGAACAGAATTTGCACAGGTACCGGTGTCTATGCTGTGGAAAATATTCATTACTACCTTCTTACCTTTATAATCAGACAGGGTAGCATTTGATAAGTCGCTTTTTGTTAAATTAAATTCAGGGGCAGTTTTCCCAACTTCCGGAAGATTTCCGGAGGTATGAATTGGGTTTCCTTTAAGTTTTACAGTAGCCATTGTTTTATCTTTAAAATTCTGTGTGAAATTAAAAAATAAATGACGGAAATAACAGGCTTATGGATGAAAAGTTGAAGTTCATTCCATTAAAATTTTGGTTTACCTGTTCAGGAGGCTTTTGGGGATGACAAATGTTTTATTTTTATTCCAAAAGCAGCAAAGACCAATGTGGTAATTGGACTCATCCAATTGAAGATACAAAAGAAAAAATATTCGGCTACCCCAACACCCAAAACACCGCTGTGGTACGCTCCGCAGGTATTCCATGGAATAAGGACCGAGGTCACCGTTCCGGAATCTTCCAGTGTCCTGCTCAAATTCTCAGGGGCCAGCCCCCGGTCGGCATAAGCCTTGGCAAACATTTTTCCCGGAACCACAATAGCAAGATACTGATCAGACGCAGTAATGTTGAGGGCAAGACAACTTCCCACAGTGCTCGCAAAAAGGCCAAATGTTGTCTTGGCCAGGCCAAGTAAGGATTTAGTAATTCTTGATAATGCGCCTATTCCGTCCATAATACCGCCAAATACCATGGCACATATGATAAGCCAAATAGTACTTAACATTCCGGACATCCCTTTTGCTGTAAACAAGTCGTTGAGAGCGGGGTTGTCTGTTGCAATGGAAGTTTTAACCGTAATGGCATTTAATATTCCCTTGTAGCCAGATTCAAAATCCAATTCTTTTGCACCTGTTATTCCTGCAACAATCTCAGGTTGGAACCACAAAGCAAAAATACCACCTAATAAAGTGCCTATAAGAAGAGCGATAAGTGGAGGGGCTTTTTTTATGATCATTAAAATTACAGCCAGGGGTACAAGGAACAACCAGTAATTTATCGTAAAGGTGGAATCAATAGACTTAAGGATACTTTCAGTATCGGCTATACCTGTTGTATCCAGATTTAAACCAAGTATGACAAATACCAATAGTGTAATAGAAATCGTAGGAATGGTGGTATAAGTCATATACCTGATGTGTCCAAATAAATCGCCTCCGGCCATTACGGGGGCAAGGTTGGTTGTGTCACTAAGGGGTGACATCTTATCTCCAAAATACGCGCCGGAAAGTACGGCACCCGCAGTCATACCCATAGGAATACCAAGGGCATCACCAATTCCTATAAGGGCAATACCAACGGTTGCAGATGTAGTCCAGCTACTGCCTGTCGCGATTGAAATTATGGAACAAATAATTACACTGGCAGCAAGGAATATGGTAGGGTTAAGAATTTGAAGGCCATAGTAGATCATTGCCGGGATAATGCCACTTATCATCCAGGTTCCCGCCAGGGCCCCGACCATCAATAATATTAATAAGGCACCCGTGGTGGATTTTACATTTTCAGCTACTTCAGCCAGCATTTGCTTATAAGTGGCTTTATTGAAAAAACCAACAATTGCGGCAACCGCTCCGCCCATTAATAAAATAAACTGATTAGAACCACTTGTAGCATCGTCTCCGAAAACAAAGACATTATATGCCAGCATTCCTACCAGAGCTATTACGGGTATTAATGCCTCCCAGATATTTAGTTCCTTATTTTCAACTATATGTTCCTGCTGTCTGTATGCCTTGGATTTTTTAGCGGCCATAGGTTTGGTTTAGTTAGTCCGTAATATTACGATTTTGGACGCTGTTCTGCAAACACCTAAACCAGCTACATAGAAAGAGACCCGACTTTCTTATTCAGAATACCCAGGCTTTGCATACATTCTTTCATTATTTCATAAGTCCTCCGAATATCGTTATCCAGTCCAACGGAAAACCGCACAAGTCCTGATGATAAACCCATTGTTTTTTGTTCTTCCAATGGTATTTCGGAAGAAGTGGAAGCTCCCGGTGCGCTAAACAAGGTTTTATAGAAGCCCAGGCTTACCGCCAGATATCCGAGGTTTTTTTTCTGCATTAGCTCCATCAGTTTATTGGCATTTTCCAGGCTACCAACATCTATGGTCATAATCCCGCCAAAACCATATTCCGGATCCATTTGGTCTTTCATCACATGATGTCCGGGATGCGATTTAAGACCTGGATAGACTACCCTCAGACCATCTTTTTCAAAATTCTGTGCCAGGTATAGTGCATTTTCACTATGTTTTTTTATTCGAATATGCAGTGTTCTCATATTTTTTAGAATAGAAGAAGCTCTTAGGCTGTCAAGTGTGCTGCCCAAAAGCATTCCGGCCCCATCGTTCACATCCTTAAGGCCAAGACAAAACTCCTTTGTGCCGCAGACCGCCCCCGCTACGCAATCACTTGTTCCGTTAATAAATTTGGTAAGGCTATGGATGACAATATCGGCGCCTAATTTCCCGGGGGCAATAGATAAAGGTGAAAACGTATTATCTACGACCAGTGGGATATTATACTTTTTGGCCAATTTAGATAACGCCTTGATATCAGCCACCTCCAGTAAAGGGTTACTTACAGATTCACAAAATATCATTTTAGTATCGGGACTTATCGCTTTTTCCACCAACTCCGATTTTGTGATGTCTACAAAAGAAGTATGGATATTAAATTTTTTGAGAAAATTTTTCATGAACGCATAGGTGCCTCCGTAGATAGTCCTGCTGCTTACTATATGATCGCCTGCATTACACAATTGCAGGATAACAGCCGTAATGGCCCCCATGCCACTGGCGGTAACATTTGCGGTTTCCGTTCCTTCAAGTGCGGCCAAAGCTTCGCCCAAATAAAGATTGGAAGGAGAAGAGTGCCGGCTATATAAATAACAACCTTCTGTATTTCCCTCAAATGTATCGAACATTGTCTTTGCGGAAAGGAACGTGTAGGTAGATGAATCAGAGATGGACGGATTTACACCCCCGAATTCACCAAAATTGTGCAATTCCTGAATTTTGTCTGTCGCATTATATTTCATGATACTATAAGTTTTGTA
>JAHEBI010000226.1 GCA_024642325.1 Eudoraea sp.
AAATTTAAGTATGAGGAGTTTCCGGTTGGTCACGGCGTTTCAGCCGATAATTTTTACTCCTTTAAAAAGTGGCTTGAAGAGAATATCTAATTACTGCGGGTATATAAAAGATGATCCATCATGGTAAAATCAACGCCCATATCATCTTTTAATTCGTATTTCAAAAGAAGTTCTCCCCAGTATTTACCGTCAGAAAAATCCGCAATTATCCATTGATGATTCAGTATTTTAATCTTATTGATCTTAAAATCATTTTCCATACCTTCATAGGGCACTAATGGGTTGTTTCCTTTTTGTTCATTGGTTTCCAATAACTTATCTGAAATATAACGCGATGGGTCTTCCAGGTCAAGGTGATCATAATAGGACAGGGCGTCATCATTATTTTGCAATGAAAAATATTGCATATCAAAAACCTGAAGCTGCAAATTTTGAACCGAATCCTGGAGTGCGCTAGTTTCAGACTCCAGATTCTGAATTTTCAAATCCTTATCCTTTATCATGGTATTACTGCTTACAAATAAATAAAGAGATAATAGAGCGGCAAAAATGAAGAGGTAAATAAATATTCTGCTTTTCATAATTTCAAATAAATAATTATCAAACTTACTAAATGATTGTATTATAAATCAAACCGATACAACAAGATTGTCATAGGCTAAATGAACATTTTTAGGTAATTTTTCTTCCACTTCATCATGAAAACCCAGGTAATGACTAATATGAGACAGATAAGCTATTTGTGGTTTAACTTTATCAACGAACTCCAAGGCTTCTTCCAAATTGAAGTGAGAATGATGTGGCTCTATGCGTAACGCATTAACTGATAATACCTTAACTCCTTTTATTTTACTTATTTCTTCAATAGATATGCTTTTAACATCAGTAAGGTAAGCAAAGTCCCCTATTCTATATCCGTATACCCTTAACCGGTTGTGAAAAGCCTCAACAGGTATGACCTGTTTGTCCCCTATAAGAAAGGGCACATTATTATTTATAAGGTTAACCTTTACCGCCGGAGCCCCGGGATACCTGTTCTCATCGGCAAAAATATAATCAAATCTCCTTTTTAAGGAATGGATGACATCTTCATGTGCAAAAACAGGAATATCTCCTTGTCTAAAGAAAAAAGGACGGATATCATCTATTCCGGCTGTATGATCTGCATGTTCATGTGTAAAGAGAATGCCATCTAATTTGGTGACCTTATGTCTCAACATCTGTTGCCTGAAATCAGGACCGCAGTCAATTACAAAATTGTAGTCTTTCCATGAAATAAGCACGGAAACACGAAGTCTTTTGTCCTTGGGGTTTTTACTTAAACATACCGGATGATTACTGCCAATAACCGGTATTCCTTGCGATGTGCCAGTGCCTAAAAAAGTTATTTTCAACCTGTCATCTATTTATTTCAAATTTATAACTTATTTATTTAATAGATACCCCAATCTTATTAACTTTGCTGTAAGCAAACTATACGTATGGCGTCAGTCTTAAAAAAGGATCCGACTTTTGAAAATATACCTTCCATAAAAGCTAAGACACTTAGAATAAATCTTAATCCTGATATCTATGGGACTTTTGCCGAAATAGGAGCCGGGCAGGAAACGGCAAGGCATTTCTTTAGATCAGGCGGTGCTTCTGGCACAATCGCTAAAGCTATGAGTGCTTATGATAAATCCTTTAGTGATGCTGTATATGGCATTGAAACTGATGGCAGATACGTTACTCAAAGCAGATTAAAAAAGATGCTATCCCATGAAATGAGGCTCATGGAAGAGCGTATAAACAGGGATGAAAATCCGGACAAGCTGTTTTTTACTTATGCCAATACCGTGGCAACCATAGACTTTTCAAAACGTTATAAGGGCCATGGCTGGGTTGGGCTCCGCTTTCAACTAGACCCTACCCAGAAGGAATTTGATGAGATTATACTTCACATAAGATTCAAACAGAACGAGGCACGTTTACAGCAGGAGACACTCGGTATAGTTGGGGTAAACCTTATCTATGGAGCCTTTTACAAGTATAACAAACCCAGAAAATTATTAAAATATCTCTATGATCACATAGACCATGATACCCTGGAGATTGATATGGTAAATTTCTCTGGGCCGAACTTCAAAAACGTTGACAACAGGCTTATGAGTCTTCAGCTTATCAGAAATGACATGACTGATGCTGTTATGTTCGGGCCAGATGGAAATAACCTTCTGCCGGCTGCTATTCTTTATAAGAAAAATATACTTGCCCTAAGGGGGAGTTTCAGGCCAGTTACCAAGGTGAACATGGATATGTTTGAAAAATCATACGAAATTTTCATCCGTGATCCGGCGGTTGATGAAGATAATTCCATTGTCATATTTGAAATTACATTAGAGAATTTGAAGGCCTCTGGTGAGATAGATGAAAGTGATTTTATGGACAGGGCGGAACTTTTGTGTTCATTGGGCCATTCCGTAATGATTTCGAAGTTTCAGGAATATTACAAATTGGTTGAATATTTCAATAATTTCACCAAGGCAAAGATTGGTCTCACCATGGGAGTTAATAACCTGGTTGACATTTTCGATGAAAAATATTACAGACATTTAAGCGGTGGGATTTTAGAAGCCTTTGGGAAATTGTTCTTCAAGGAACTAATTGTATATCTCTATCCGATGAAGAATCCGGATACAGGTCAGATTATGACCAGTAATAATGTAAAAGTTCATCCGCGAATGAAAGAATTGTACAAATTCTTTAAATATAATGGGAAAGTAATGGATATAATAGATTATGATCCGGAAATTATGGATATTTTTTCCAGGGATGTCCTGAAAAAAATTACAAGTGGGGAAGGTGGCTGGGAAGAAATGCTGCCAGAAGGTATTGCCGAAAAGATTAAAAAGGAACACCTTTTTATGCGCAGTGCCGATAAACTCAAGGAAAGTATTTAGCAACCAACTTTATAAAAAAGCCCTAATAATTAGGGCTTTTTTATTACTTATAATTATTTATCACAGAATCTGGGAGGCGTGATCTTTGGTGTTGACTTTGTCTATTACCTTTGAAACAACCCCGTTTTCATCGATAATAAAAGTAATTCTGTGAATACCATCGTATTCCCTTCCCATAAATTTTTTAGGGCCCCAGACACCAAATGTGTTGATTACAATATGGTCTTCATCTGCTAATAATGGAAATGGAAATTCATATTTATTCCTAAAGCCCGCTTGTTTTTTTTGAGAATCTTCACTTACCCCAAGGATTTGATACCCTTTGGCTTGTAGTTCGGCATAATTATCCCGAAGATTGCATGCTTCTGCAGTACATCCGGGGGTGTTAGCCCTTGGATAGAAAAAAACAACTAATTTTTTACCCAGATAATTACTGAGTTTAATCAAATTGCCATCCTGGTCAACCGAAGAAAAATCCGGGACTTTATCGCCTTCTTTAAGTGTGTTCATAGTCAATTTTTATTTAATTTTGTGTTTATTATTTTGCCTGTAAAATTAAACAAAAATGACGAAATCGGAAAAAGTATCCTTTACAATTAGAACGTTGCAGGAGTTATATCCCGATATTCCCATCCCCTTGGCACATAAAGATCCTTATACATTATTAATCGCTGTATTATTATCGGCCCAGAGTACAGATGTTCGGGTAAACCAGATAACACCGAAATTATTTGCCATAGCCGATAACCCTTTCGACATGATTAAATTGTCTGTTGAGGAAATTAGAGAAATTATAAAGCCGGTTGGACTATCTCCGATGAAATCGAAAGGAATCCACGGACTTTCCGAAATATTGATCGAAAAATACGAAGGAATCGTTCCTTCAGAAATAGACTTATTGGAAGAACTACCTTCTGTTGGCCATAAAACTGCCAGTGTGGTGGTCTCCCAGGCATTTGGAATACCCGCCTTTCCCGTTGACACACATATTCATCGTCTGATGTATCGCTGGGGTTTTTCCAATGGCAAAAATGTGGTTCAAACCGAGAGAGATGCCAAAAGGTTATTTCCAAAAGAGTTATGGAACGACTTACATCTTCAAATTATTTGGTACGGCCGTGAATATTCACCGGCCAGGGGCTGGGATATCCAAAGGGATATTATTACGCGGACGATAGGGAGAAAAAAAGTATTGAACGATTATTATAAAATAAAAAAGGCCCGCTAATTGCGGGCCGTGTTGTCTTAATTCAAAATTGTTTCAAATTTGAATTTCTTGTACTTCGTTATTCTGAAGGATCTGGAATAATTCAGCAAAAACTGAATGTTTTCAGGACTGGTTTTAGCCAGTTTACAAGTGTTTTTTTCCTCAGAGTAAATTTTTTCCATATTATTCTAGTATTGTTATGTATTAATAACGCAACTAAAATAGAAATATTGCTCTGGTATGTTGCTTACTCCTAATTTGTCAAAACAATATTGTGCTTCTCGATTATCTTTCTAAGATTTATCAGTGCATATCTCATCCTTCCAAGGGCTGTATTAATGCTAACACCTGTGTTTTCAGAAATCTCCTTAAAGCTCATGTCCTTATATATACGCATAAGTAAAACCTCTTTCTGGTCATCAGGTAATTCTTCAATTAAAGAACCCAGATCGCTGTCTATCTGATCCTTTATGATTTGCTTTTCTACATTTAGCTTGTCGTCACCTATCACGGAAAAGATATTAAAATCATCACTCCCTTCAAATTTGGGCATGCGTTTGTTTTTTCTAAAGTGATCAATAATAAGGTTATGTGAAATTCTCATAACCCAGGGCAAAAATTTTCCCTCTTCACTATATGATCCTTTTTTCAGTGTCTTAATGACCTTAATAAAGGTATCCTGAAAAATGTCCTCAGTAATATCTCTATCCATTACTTTAGAATAAATAAAACTACTTATACGTTGGTTATGCCTGTTTATAAGAACTTCAAGTGCTTTTTCGTCGCCACTGATATAGT
>JAHEBI010000227.1 GCA_024642325.1 Eudoraea sp.
TGCCTATTCATTTCATAAATATAGCATTTTTACCAGGTTTTATTTTTTGCTTGCACTCCAATAATTGTGTAAAGCTACTATTCCCTTTTATCAATGGAGAGCGGAAAAGATTCCTTTATTTTGAATGTAATACCAATCGTTGTTTGAACTTTCCCTATGATAGAGAATTAAAATTAATGGTTGTAAAAAAGAGAAGGCTAACTTCATAGTTATAAATGAAACTACATTGTTAACGTGAGTCCGCCATCTACTGTAAGTGTGGAACCGGAAATATAGCTGGATTCATCTGAACAAAGAAAGACAATAGCTTTTGCGATCTCCTCCGGGCGACCGACCCTTTGCAGATGTACTGTAGGCAGCAATCCTTTGTCGTACAAGTCGTCACCAACAATGCCTCTCAGGCGCTGGTGCATAGGTGTATCCGTAACTCCCGGACATAAAAGGTTTACTCTGATTCCTTTTGGTCCCAACTCTGCAGAGACACTGGACGTCAATCCAATCAGACCGTGTTTAGAGGTCACATAAGCGGATCCGGTTGGAAAACCAAGAAATGAATTCACCGAACCGATGTTTACAATTGCTCCACCATGACCAGGATTGAGCATGGCTTTGGCCTCATATTTCATGCAAAGAAATGTACCCTTAAGGTTGATGTCCATAACCTGATCCCAATCATTTTCAGAAAGCTCAGTTATTCCATTCAATTTTCCTTCTATGCCGGCATTATTAATTGCATAATCCAAACGGCCAAATACGTCTATGGTATGAGCTACCATCTGCTCTACACTACTGGCAACAGATACATCGGTCCTGATAGCAGATGCTTTGCCCCCCATAGCTTCGATAGAAGCCACTAAAGTATCAAGCTCCTCCTTTCGGCGTGCAGCGACAACAATATGTGCGCCTTTTGCGGCAAAAGCTTCTGCAGTTGCTCTTCCAATTCCACTGCTTGCTCCGGTTATCAGTACAACTTTTTCTTTCATTGTATTCATTTGAATGCTTTTTAAATGGTTAGTATTTTATAAAATTTTCTATCATTCGTTTTTTGGTTGGCCATAGTTTCTACTACATAGCTTTTTTAGCGAAGTAGTAGTTTCTACTACATAGCTTTTTTAGCGAAGTAGTAGTTTCTACTACATAGCTTTTTTAGCGAAGTAGCAGTTTCTGCTACATAGCTTCACTATTCCGGCGAAGCAGACTGGCAAAGTAGCACAACGGTGGTATATATTGTAGCCTCCCGCAGGTATTTTATGGACCTGTACTATTTCACCGCTTTTGATTTTCCTTTTCCAGATCCTGAATTAGTTGTTCCAGTTGTTCCATCATCCCACTCGACATATTGGCCCTATAAGCAGATTCATCAATTATATTTATTAATATGGCCCTAATTGCAGGTTCGGAAAGAAGGATTTCAATAGGTTGATCCAAAACGGCCGCCTCCGAATAGGCAAAACCCCTGGCTATGAATGTTTTTTTTAACATTTCTGTAGGATTGGTGTCCCTGTCATCGCCATCGAAAGCAAAGGCAACTGCATCATAATAGTCAAGGATACGTGTCTTAAGTTCATGATTTTTAAAATGAGCCAATAAGCCTGTATTTTTGAATTCTTCCATGGTATTAATTCTGGCTGTCATAGCAATATATCTAAGCAGCCATGAAAAACTCCTGACTACAAAATCTTTATCATAGGTTTCAGGAACAGGTCCACCAAATAAACCCGTTTCATTCAATACAGGGATTTCACCTGCTTCAGGAAAAATGACAAGGTCATTGGCAGATCCATACTGTTTCATCAGATACAGTACTGAGTGCACACGAAAGGCGTGATACCCGCGAACTTGAGCAAATGAACGTTTATCCATCTTAAGGTCTGATATTAAAGAGCTGACTTGCGCTTTAATATTTTCCTGAATTGTATTTTGCTCATTCCAATTGTTAATCTGCAAGGCAATCAGTATCCCAATGACCACCAATACAATCTCACCAATGGCATACCTCATGTATTTGAAAGGCTTGTTATCATTAGAGAGTTGTTTACGGATCTTTCGGAAAAAATTAATCATACTTTTTGTTTTAAGCGCCAGCGCGGCAGGCTGGCCCATTCGCTAAAAACATTCACTGAATGTTTTTTTAACGCTCTGTCCTGAAGGAAATTGATCATGGGAAAGAAACGGTTGGTTGTTCTTTCTAAGGTAAGGAATTAATATAAAAGACTTTAAATCAGTTCAATAATATTCCGAGTTTTAATTCTTAAGATAAATTATTAATCTTGTTCAATAAATTCATAAGTCTTTTCACTCAGATTAAAAATTATGTGATAATTGCCCGCCTTTACAGGGATGTTATCCCAGTAAAAAATGGCTTTGCCTTTTGGAAATTCTTTCCCTCCCCAATTTTGATTCCAACTATCCCTAGTTCTAAATTTAACTGTGCCATCCTTTAGAAACAAGTCTGTTTCCCAGATGCTTTCTTTTTCATTGGTAAGGGTCAAAGGAACAGATGTTCCTCCTACATCGTCATAACCATTTAAGGAAGTGCCTATTATACCTACATCATTATAAAACAACCTTACTTCCGGGTAATATGCTGCTATAGAGTTAAGAACAGACTTTCCATCGGATATGGAATTTTTTAAGTCCAGTCCTATAATTTTTAACCGATTGGCCTTTAAGCTGCGCAGAATCGACCTAATCCTATCCGTTTTTACTAAAGACCTGACTTTAGAAATCTCATCCTTCGTAAAAAATTTGGTGTCAATATTATCAAAATTGTCAAATTCGGTTAGTCCTAAAACTATTCCGGGTATTGGAATACCCGCTTCATAAAGAATAGGTGTAAGTTGGTTTTCAAGGGCAGCAGATTTCCATTTTATGTTTTCGTCATAGGAAACTATTTCTTTTGCCATTTTTAATTGTTCCAGATTATTTTGATCAAGATTAAGATTGGTTGAAAAATTTATCGATTGAAGGTTAAACCTATCAGAACTCAGAGCTCCAATGTCTAAATAGAATAGGATAAAGGGTAACTTAACATCGGAAATCTCCTCCGGTTGTTCTAAAAGTAAATCAAAAAGAGCAATCCCTTTTATATTTTCGGCGACTGCCATTTCCATATTTTGTATTTGCAGATCTATATCATTATAAGCCTGTTCTAAAGCCAAATTAAATTGTTCTCCTTGCTTTCTCTTCTCGTTCCAGTTGTTGATTTGCAAGGCAATCAGTATCCCAATCACCACCAATACAATCTCGCCAATAGCATACCTCACGTATTTTAAAGGTTTGTTGTCATTAGAGAGTTGTTTACGGATCTTTCGGAAAAAATTAATCATACTTTTTGTTTTAAACGCCAGCGCGGCAGGCTGGCCCATTCGCTAAAAACATTCACTGAATGTTTTTTTAACGCTCTGTCCTGAAGGAAATTGATCATGGGAAAGAAACGGTTGGTTGTTCTTTCTAAGGTAAGGAATTAATATAAAAGACTTTAAACCGTACATCTGTATTCAACAAGGATGCTTTGTTTTGGTAGAAATCGAGAGACCTGATACATAACACCAGTAACATTCATTTTACGTAAATATGCATTAAAAAGAGTGGAAAACAGGCTATGTTGTAACAGGAAATCTCTTGTAGCGTTTACTTTCTGTTACCCGGGATATGATTGAAGTCATAAAATTCCCAAGGGGATCTGAAAAATCAATTTTATCTAATAGAACCTGCTACGAACCCAACAAATACCCATTTATTTACCAGTGTTTTTTGGAAATGGAAACGAATTATTCTTCAAAGTGATACAGATCAGCCAATCTATAAACCAGAAAGTTGATGATTTCTGTATCAGAAGAACCTTTGCTAAACATTAAATAGGCATTTTCTAAATGTTCCTGTTTAAAGAAATTGAGATCGTCAGAACCATATTCACT
The DNA here is from genome assembly GCA_024642325.1 of Eudoraea sp. Lineage (GTDB taxonomy): Bacteria > Bacteroidota > Bacteroidia > Flavobacteriales > Flavobacteriaceae > Eudoraea. The sequence continues at coordinate 3,921 of JAHEBI010000227.1, forward strand.
AAAGGCGTTCCATGATTTTAGTCCTTGCAGCATTTTCCAATGTGCTTCATACCTTAATTTTGCCAGTGCTAATTCCTCAGTATACTCGGCCCTGTCTGGCCTGTCTTTAGAGGTTTTGAGCAAGTTATTATATTCCTCCAGCAAGTGCTCATCGGCTTTTTTTGCCTCGCTTATCAGGCTATAATAGGCCCTTGAGACATAGGAGTCATATAATTCAACAAATAAGCCGGCCCTTTCCCGGGCTTGGGGCTTCATGGTTGCCAGAATGTCCTGCCCTGTCGAGGGATAAAGATCTTCCATGGGCTTCTTATCACTCAAAGAAGTAATGCTGTTTAAGGAATTGATCCATGCTGCTGACTGTGTGGTTTCCTGCCAAACTCTTTTATATTCCTTTTGAAAGTAATTCTGAGACGTATTACAAGCCGTTAAGGAGATGACCAGCAGCATCCATAATATCCCTGAAAAAATACGCAGATCGTTTTTTCTTTCCATTTTCACCAACAGGATTATAATCCCCTGCGCTCGTGTTCTAAAGAGCACAGATTATCCCTCAAGTAACGAAAAGAAGGAAGTTAAAAAAAGAAATGCCTTTAAAGGGACTATATAGTCGATGAGGGTACTTCAAAAAGGATTGTAAATGGAAAACCCCGGCCAAAGGATCCGGGGTTTATGCCTCATGCCGAATACCTGCCGCCAGGCCGGCAGGTTTGACACTTAACCGTCAGCCTGCACATTATTAAAGTTATAAGTCTTTGTTTAAATTTCCTTTAGACATAATCAGCTATACTTTTACTTAAATCGCATCCTTAATTCCTTATTTATTGCCTGAATCAACAAGTTGCCCTTTTCTAATAAATCTTTGTAGTATTCTACAAATACGGTATGTTTAGATGCATACATAGCAGCTGATTCAATATTAAACAAAAATCTTTCTGAAGAAATATTATTAATCCAACCCCATTGCTCAGGTCTTTTTAATATCACCTCG
>JAHEBI010000228.1 GCA_024642325.1 Eudoraea sp.
AATTACCTGCCCGAAAGTCAAAAATCTTATCCATTGGCAACCACTTTTCACCAGGTTTGGCGAAAGGCAGTGCCTGCTGATAATTCCACATCAGGACCTCCCATTTCTGTACCTGGGGGTTATCTGCATCCATTCTAGCTTTTTTATCGAAAGAAAAATCATCCGCTACTTCAATAATCATAAATAATCGGTTCTTTATGCGATAAATTTCCATATGGTCAATGCCGGAATTTGAAAGGCTTTCCAGTACTTCTGGCCATACATTATTATGATATTCTTCATATTTTGCAATAAGCTTTTCGTCGTCCTTCAAATCCAGAGCCAGACAATGTTTTTTCATGATTTTGATTTTTTTAAATGATTTTTTTTAAAGGTCAGAATCAAAAATAAAGGTTTCTAATTCGGCAGAATTCCAGGGTGTTATCTTACCTTGAGTGCGAAATCTTACTTTTCCTACAATACCATTTGAAATGGCCTCCGCAGAATTGCCCCAGCTATTTCTTATATAAGTGGTAATGGCCGCAATATCTTCATTTTGTAGTGTAGAGAACGAAGGCATATTTGGCAGGATATCCGGAATATCATATTTCTTGCCATTCACTACCACCGGTCCTTCCATACCATGCAACAAAATCATTGCCAGTTTTTCTTTATTTCCTGTCACCCATTCGGAGTGTTTTAATGGCGGGGCAAATCTGGCCATACCCTCTCCCTGTGTGCCATGGCAATTGGCACAAAGGTTGAGGTAATTTTGTCGTCCTGAAGCCATAAGCTGCTGATCAACTTCAAACAAACTTTGTGCTTTTGTTGTGGCTATTATTGGTTTTCCGGGCCAGATAAACATTTTATCCAAGCCGGCCAATAAGCTTTGATCTGTGCTGTCTGGGGGGCTTATATCTTGAAATATTGGTGGGGCGTACGGAAGTTTAATTTTGGTTTCATCCTGTGAGGCTGAACTGTTGAGGATTCCATTTACAATGGCAGTGGTTACCCATAAGGTTTTGCTTTCCCTCTCGTTTTCTAATTTATGTAAAATGGACATAATTTCTTTATCATCACCTTTAGTGGCAATTGACCCAACCAGCATTTCAATAAAAATTTCATGATTCTGATCATATGTTTGCCATTTTTGGTCAGACAACAGTTTATTAAAAAAAGCATACTCTCTGTCAGCCATACTACTCATAACCACATCCCGGGCCACAGGATTCTGACCATATTTTTCCAGGAATTTCTGTGAAAAATCAAATGCGGGTTCCGGTTCCAATAAATCAGAGGTCAACACCATTTGCATCTGTAAAACAGGTTCTGCATGATCATAAGCCTCAAAAATAAAGTGCCGGATATCCTCACGTACTTTAGGTTGATTACCTACCAGGCCGGATGCAAGACGGAGGGCGGCCTGTGCTACCTTTGCATCTTTAGCCCGCAGGGCCCTTAGATAAGGTTCTGGATTGGTATTTCCTAATCCCTCAAGTGTCCATAGGGCATGGAGCTGGCCCAGAGGGTTGTCTGATGCAAGAAGATTTTCTAATTCCGGGATAATTGTAAAATCCTCGTTTTCCACAAGCAAGCGCTGCGCCATATCCCTGGTCCATCCATTTGGATGAGTCAATAAGTTGACCAGTTCCCCTGATTTCAATTGGGATAGATCCTGTGCTTTTACAGGAGTATCTTTTTTTGAGGCTATTCGCCATATCCGGCCCATATTTATGGGCTTGTCCAGCTTCCGTTTTAAGCTTACTTCCCTCAAATAATCTGTCATATAGGGCCCATGCTGAATTATACCCTTATACATATCTACCACATAGAGGGCTCCATCAGGACCTGAGGCCAGTGAAATGGGCCGGAACCGTTCATCCGTAGAGGCCAGAAATTCACGATTCTCATAAACCCCGGAAGCACTTAACATAAATCCATCTTCATGAATAGAATTTCTTTTGATCAGGTTGCCAGTGGGTTCACAGACAAAAGCATTCTCTAAATATGAATCCGGGAGGCTATTACCACGATAGACAAGAGGTCCGCAGGCCGATGCAAATTCGAGTAATTTGCCTTCTTCATCGAGTGTTCCGGGAACATAACCCCGGTTAACTGCTGTGTTGCTTCGGATGGGAAATATTTTTCGATCGAGGGTCAGGCCATGATCTATACCACTGCTGCTTTTATGGTGGTGATTTCTTTGGAGTGTATTTGGGGGGACAAGATCTGCATGTAATTGTGACCAGTTATAATTATAATACAAACGTCCTGAATTATCATGACAAATTCCCCATTGCCCCCTGAATTCAGTTTCTTCTTTGACCCAATCTGAATCAACTTTTCGGAATCGGCTTTTGGATTTGGCATTATAATACCAGTTGTCCATTCCTCTCCAAAGGCCATTTGCAGAATGTTCCGGCATTCCCTGTCCTCCATAGGTTGAATCAATCAATGTTTTTTTGTCTGCCCTGAAATCCCCGTCGGTATCCTCGGCATACCAAAGTGGGATGTTTTCGGCAACAAGGACGCCTCCTTTAACTACCACAATCGCTCTCGGAAGTACCAGGCTATCTAAAAAAACTCGGCTGGTATCCATCTGTCCGTCCCCGTCATTATCAAATAAAACGCTCACTCTTCCTACGGGATCTTTTTCACCGGAACCATCTATATCCCTCATAAAACCAATCATTTCCACAACCCATAACCTGCCGGCCTCATCAAAAGATATGGCCACAGGATCCTGCACAAGAGGTTCAGCCGCCACCAATTGAATCTCAAGATCGGGGTCTGCCAGTTCAAAAGTCAGAAGGGCTTGAGAAGGCGATAAAGGCGGAGACGGGTCTTGTTTACAACTTTGGAAAATCACCAATAGCCAAAAGAAGGAGAGTAGTGGCAGTAACCGAAAGAACAATTTATTTTCTCTAAACATTGACCTTTTTACTAATATTTTGGACCTGTTCTATTATACAATAAAGGTGGCAACATAAACCAGCAATGCGGCAAATGAGCCTACTACCATAGTGCCCAGGGTATAAACCCGATAACCTGTTTTGACATCAATACCTGAAAACTGTGTAAGGATCCAGAATCCGCTGTCGTTTGCATGCGAAACTACCATAGCACCAGCCCCAATAGCTGCAACAACCAAAGCCTTATCTATTTCGGTTACAAAACCCATTGAAAGCAATAATGGAGCAATGATTGATGCTGTTGTTATTAATGCAACTGTTGAGGAACCTTGTGCAGTTTTAATGGCAGCACACAACATAAAGGGCAGCCAGATGCCCAGATTTGCAGTTGAGAGAGTATCGGCAAGGGTATTCGCAATTCCACTGTTCTGGAGGATGGTGCCAAAAATCCCCCCTGCACCGGTAATAAGGATAATGTTGGATGCATCCGTCAGTGCTTTTCCAACCCAACCTGTAGTGGATAAAATAGTCTTATCCCACTTTCGGGGAAGCAGGAAAGCGAATAACATACCAATTATCAAAGCAATGACAGGAGAACCAACAAAAGAGATAAATTTTACCCATGCGGTCTCTGCCTGGCCTTCAGACAAATTAAATTCTACAAGAGATTTCCCTACAATAAGTAAGATGGGAATTAAAATAGGTAAAAACGATTTGAAAGCACTTGGGGCCTGTTTAATTTTTTCCTGAATTTCATCTTCCGTAATATCCGGGTTAGGATCAATATAGTTCCGGGCCCCCATTTTCTTGCAATAAAAAACCGCAACTACCAGGGATATCATACCAATAATCAAACCTACCAGCATTACCAGGCCCACATCCGCCCCGATAATCCCTGCGGCCGCTATTGGCCCAGGGGTAGGAGGTACGAGCACATGCGTAATCATCAGTCCCAGAATTAAAGCTGTGGCGGTTCCAACAATAGATAAACCTGCTCTTTTGGAAAGGCTTTTATTTAAGGGGTTGAGAATAATAAACCCACTATCTGCAAATACCGGGATAGAAACCACAAAACCAACTAAACCCATAGCTTCATGTACGCGATTCTTTCCTATTAGCCTAAGGATTATTTCGGCCAGTTTAAAAGCGCCCCCCGAATGCTCGAGAAAGGCACCAATAATAACACCCAGCACAATGACTACCCCAATTTTACCCAGTGTAATACCAAACCCGTCATTAATAGATTGAACAATTGTATTCAATTCCATTCCCGATAGCAAGCCAAAGAAAATAGCGGCACCCAACAGGGCTAAAAATGGATGAACGTTTAATTTAGCTGTGAGGAATACAATGATTGCCACACTTAATAGGAGTAATAAAATAGTGATCATAAAGTGATTGGTTTAGTGTGCATCCCGCGTTACAACAGAACTTGATTTTCCTACCAAAAAATCGAGATCTGCACCCAGATGGGCCTGTTGCACTGTTCTAGTATATAGGTTGGTATATCCTCTGTCTGAGGCTTGTTGAGGAGGTGTCCAGGCGGCCTTTCTTTTTTCAAGTTCAGCTTGTTCTACTTCCAGGTGTAATTTCCTGTTTGGAACATCAAGGGTAATATAGTCCCCGGTTTTTACCAGACCCAAAACCCCGCCTATGGATGATTCCGGAGAAACATGTAAAATGACTGTACCAAAGGCAGTGCCACTCATTCTGCCGTCTGAGATACGCACCATGTCTTTTATCCCTTTTTTTAATAGCTTTTCCGGCAAATCTACATTACCAACCTCGGGCATACCCGGATATCCAACTGGACCTGCCCCTTTAAGAACAATCACACTATTTTCATCTATTTCCAGATCGGGCCTGTCAATATTGGCATGGCAATCTTCAATATTCTCAAAAACTACTGCTCTGCCGCGATGTGTCATCAGTTCCGGAGTTGCTGCTGAAGGTTTAATGACAGCTCCATCTTCGCACAAATTACCATATAATACGGCAATTCCT
>JAHEBI010000007.1 GCA_024642325.1 Eudoraea sp.
ATGTTTTCAAAGGCATTTTTAAAAACCATTCCTACTTCTTTTACACCTTCAGTATTTAAGGTCCCGCTGTTAATATTGACTACCTTTTCTAAAAAACCGATAGCCTCCAAATTATTAGCTTCAACCGTTTTTACCAACTTTTTTTCCACTCTGGAAAGTTTTTGAGCGGGTAATGGAGCACAAATAAGCAGAAATAGTACTGCGCTCATTAATCTTCTAAAATTCATATGCTTATTTAATTTAAAATTATTCCTCTAAAAATCCTTGCTCTTTCATCCATTCATCATTATAAATTTTACCAACATATCGGCTACCGTGATCATGGAAAAGAACCACCACCACATCATCCCTTTTAAATTGTTCCTTTAACTGCAGAACGCCCTTTATAGCCGCACCGGCAGAATTACCCAGAAACATACCTTCTTCCTTAGCCAGCCGCTGTGTGTATACAGCGGCATCTTTATCCGTTACTTTGGTAAATCCGTCGATGATATCAAAATTCACATTTTTCGGCAAAATGTCCTCTCCTATTCCTTCAGTGATATAAGGATAAATCTCATTTTTGTCAAATATTCCGGTTTCATGATATTTCTTAAAAACGGAGCCATAAGTATCCACCCCCCAGATTTTAATTTTTGGGTTTTTTGATTTTAAAAAAGTTCCCACTCCGGAAATGGTGCCACCGGTGCCAACCCCGGTTACAAAATGGGTTACTTTTCCGTCAGTCTGCTCCCAGATTTCAGGCCCTGTGGTTAAAAAGTGAGCTTTGGTATTGGAAGGATTATCATATTGGTTTACATACCAGGAGTCAGGAATCTCTTCCGACAACCGTCTGGCTGTAGAATAATAACTTCGCGGATCTTCGGGAGCTACATCTGTGGGGCATACATATACTTCACTTCCCATTGCCTTAAGAATATCCACTTTTTCCTTGGATTGCTTGTCACTGATCACACAGATCATTTTATATCCTTTTACAACGGCAACAAGTGCCAACCCCATCCCCGTATTACCCGAAGTTCCTTCAATTATAGTTCCTCCCGGCTTTAATTTACCTTCAGCTTCGGCATCCTCAACCATCTGAACAGCCATCCGGTCCTTTACAGAGTTTCCCGGGTTAAACGTTTCGTACTTGGCCAGGACCTGACAGGGTAATTCTGCAGTTAATTTGTTTATTCTAACCAAAGGGGTGTTTCCAATGGTTTCCAGTATATTTTTTGCATAATTCATAGGCACAGTAAAGATAGTATTTTCAAGAAGTAGATTTCAGTAATTGATTCCATGAATCCACCAGGGTTGAGATAATTTTTAGATAGGTCAATAGAAAAATTCCTCACTAAAAAAAAGCAAAAATCTGTCATTACTATTCAAATTTAATAGCTTTTACGGGGGTGATTTTTGTTATAATATAAGATGGAATTAATAGCATTAGAAGACATAGTACCAGTACACCGAGGTTTAATATAAAAACAGTAGGGATATCTATATGTACTGGAATATAATCAATATAGTATTCTTTGGGGTTTGGGAATTTAAAGGTTCGATAGGTTCCCTGAAACCAAATAATCCCAAGACCAATTAAGTTGCCCCAAAGCAAACCTATGGTTATCAGATAAGCTGCATTATATAAAAAGACTTTTCGAATACTCCAATTTGGTGATCCCAGGGCCTTAAGTATTCCTATCATCTGAGTTCTTTCCAATATGAGCACCAAAAGTGCAGTAATCATATTTATCCCTCCTACAATAATCATTATGCCAATAATAAGTGCGATATTAAAATCGAACAAACCAATCCATTCAAAAATCTTAAAATACTTATTCTTTATATTTTGGGTGTTAAAATTGCTGAGTGTTTTCCCGTATATTTCTTTTGTTTTGACATCAATATCTTCAAAATTCTCCAGAAATATTTCAAAGTTACCCACCTGGTCATCATTCCATTTGTTAACCCTTTGAATATGCCGGATATCAGTAAAAACATACATGGCATCAAACTCTTCAAATCCGCTGTCATAGACTCCCACAATTTTAAATTTTCTTTGATTTGGAGTTTTGGAGGGGTCTTCATCCTTTAAAAAGAAAGTAAAGAATTCATCGCCCACTTTCAACTGAAGTCTTCTCGCCATCAATGACGACATAAGCACCTCAGTATTTAACTCTCCCTTAAAATCAGGCAACCGCCCCTCCTGCAAATATTCACTAAATGCATCCCAGTTATAGTCTTTCCCAACTCCTTTGGCAATAATTCCTTCAAATGTATCCTCTGTCCTGATAATACCTGCCTTACTGGCAACAGCCTGAATGTGTGAAATACCTTCCACGGCTTTAAATTCCGGATAAAAATCCTGGTGAACAGACACGGGAACTACAGAAACGTCGGAAACATTATTATCGTAATTATAGATTTGTATATGGCCGTTGAAGGCGGCAACCTTTTCCCGAATCTTATGTTTTAACCCTACCCCTGTTGCAATGGCGACCAGCATCATAATAATCCCCAAAGCAATTGCCGCAATGGCTATTTTTATTATTGGCGCGGATATACTAATTTTATGCTCCTTACCCTTAATAAGGCGTTTTGCTATAAAAATTTCTAAATTCAAAAGATGGCTTTTTTATCCAGTTTCAAAAATACATTTTTAATATGGCTTTTGATGCTAACGGCATGTGGAAACCCTGTAAAAAAAGATAAGGATTCGGCTGCTTTAGAATTACCAAAGACAAAAAAACTGCAAGAATCCCCTATCGTCGCAGGTGCCAATGATACTGAAAGTTACCTTCCCTACCTAACTAATAAAAGGGTTGGGGTAGTTGCCAACCAGACCAGCATAATTTTTAAGATTTATAACTCCGAAAGTAAAGATACAGGGTCTTATACCCATCTTGTAGATTCCTTGCTGGCGCTGGGTATTGACATAAAAAAAGTATTTGCCCCGGAGCATGGATTCCGCGGAATGGCGGATGCCGGAGAACATGTAAAAGATGGTACGGATACAAAAACCGGGCTTCCAATTATTTCGCTTTACGGTAAAAACAGAAAACCCAGCTCAGCACAATTGGACAGCCTGGAAATTGTAGTGTTTGATATTCAGGATGTGGGGGTGCGGTTTTATACATACATTGCCACCCTGCAGCTGGTAATGGAAGCCTGTGCAGAAAAAGGAATTCCACTTTTGGTCCTTGATCGTCCCAATCCGAATGGCCATTATATTGATGGACCAACCATGGAAAATAAACATATGGGGTTTCTGGGCCTGACACCTGTTCCTTTGGTTTATGGCATGACCATTGGAGAATATGCCCAAATGATAAATAATGAAGGATGGCTGGAAAATGGTATAAAAGCAGATTTAACGGTTGTCCCCCTCAGGAATTACACTCATGATTCATCCTATAGCATTCCTGTCAGGCCTTCACCCAATCTTCCCAATCAGGTTGCCATTAACCTTTATCCAAGTCTGGGTCTTTTTGAAGGCACTAATATTAATGCCGGCCGTGGCACAGAAAGTCAATTTCAGAGATACGGGGCCCCATTTCTGGACAGTACGGCCTATAACTTTACCTATGTTCCAAAACCCAATTTTGGCTCCAAAAACCCTAAACATCTTGGTGAAAAATGTTATGGTAAGGATCTCTCTTCATGGCCAAGGATGAATGAGGTATCATTGCAGTGGCTCATTGATGCATTTACGCATAGCACAGACCAAAAATTATTCTTTAACACCACCGGTTTCACCAGGCATGCGGGGACAGAAAAACTGCAGCAACAAATTGAAGCCGGATGGAGCGAAAAAGAAATAAAAAGCAGCTGGCAGAAGGACCTGGATAAATTCAGGGGAATTCGAAGTAAATACCTCCTTTACCCTTAACGGCTATTTATCCGCCTTGACAGTAGTTGGCTTTCTGTATTTATGAAACGGTTGTTTTAAGAGCCCGGCTATACTTCCATTTACCTTTTTGTCTGGAAAGGTATCCACGCCATAAACTATATTCCCGCGGTCCAGTTTCATAAAAGTTCCGAATAGACGATCCCAGACAGAAAAAATATTTCCATAATTGGAGTCTGTATACGGCAGCATGTAATGGTGATGGACCTTGTGCATATCAGGGGATACAATCACCCAGCTTATCACCTCATCCACTTTTTTTGGCAAACGTATATTGGCATGGCTGAATTGAGTTGCCACAATAGATAAAGATTGATAAAGCATTACAATACCTATGGGCGTACCCACTATAAATACACCCATTAATGTAAATGCAAAACGGATAAGACTCTCCAGAGGATGATGTCTGTTGGCTGTGGTTGTATCCACCTCATGATCTGTATGATGCACCAAATGAATCATCCATAAGGGCTTTACCTTATGTTCCACATAATGAGCCAGATAGGCTCCTATAAAATCCAGGAGCAATACCCCTATAATAACATAGAGCCATAAAGGGATTTCAGGCAACCAATTAATAATTCCAAACTTATTTACCATTACCCAATCACTTGATTTCAACAACACAAAAGCCAGTGTAAAATTGATTGCTATTGTAGTTAATGTAAAGAAGAAGTTGGGCAGGGCATGCCTCCATTTCTTATACCTGAAATTAAAAAGCGGCAAAGCACCCTCCAGAAGCCAAAAAAAAGTAATTCCCAAAACCAGAATAAGGCTCCTGTGAGAAGACGGTATGTTTTCAAAATAATGTAATAGGGCCTCCATAAATGTAAAGTTACTTATTTTCGGATATATTGTTTTAAGCGAAATGATCTTCTCATAACAGCTTTTTTGGTAATACCTTAGGTTTTGATCCGCCGTTTCATTTCTTCAACAATATGATATGCTGCCGGACATATGGCAACATTCTTAAGTGTAAGGTTTGAAATCTGCTGAAATTTTTTTCGATCAGTATGAGGAAACTCCTGACATGCCTTGGGTCTGACCGAATAAATTGAACAATAGTTATCCTCGCCCAAAAAGGCACAGGGCACCCGCTTTAGCACAAAATCATTTTCCTCGTCAATTCTTAAATAGGTGTCTATAAATTGTTGCGGTTTAAGCCTAAGGCTTTTGGAGATTCGAACAATATCAGCATCGGTAAAAAGTGGCCCGGTAGTCTTGCAGCAATTGGCGCAATCCAGGCAATTTGTTTTAGTAAATTCTGCCTGATGCAACTCCTGCATCATATAGTCCAAATTGCGTGGAGGCTTCTTTTTAAGTTTGGAAAAGAACCTTTTGTTTTCGGAATGCTTCTCCTTTGCCCTAAAAGGTAAATTATTAAGTAATTCTTCCATCCGGTAATTCCGATTCCATGGATTTAATGGCTGACTGTTTTTACATTTCACTCAAAAAGCCCACTTTTGCAGGTAAAATTACAAATTTAATGAGCAGGGATATTATTGGCAGGGCATTAATTGATTTTCACAATGGAAATTATTCTGAAGATATCGTAACCAACTCTTCACTAGGAGACAAAGACAAGATTCCATTGCCCTACCTTTTCAGAAATTACAATGCCATGCCCATAATTGAGCAAAAAGCCCTGGATCTGTGCAAGGGAACCGTGCTGGATGCCGGCTGTGGTGCCGGGAGCCATAGTCTTTATCTGCAAAGTATAGGCCTGAATGTTACCGCCCTTGATAACTCTGAAGGTGCTGTAATCATTTCTAAATCAAGGGGGGTTAACCATGTAATTCATTCAGATATTTACGACTACTCTGGTACGAAATTTGATACTATTTTACTTTTAATGAATGGGATAGGATTAGCGGGACAACTTAATGAGCTTGATCGTTTACTCATGCATTTAAAAGAGTTGCTTAAACCCGGAGGTCAGATTTTGCTGGATTCAAGTGATATTATTTATATGTTTGATAAAGATGATGATGGCGGATACTGGGTTCCGGACAATGGAAAATATTATGGTGAAGTGCAATTTACTTTAAAGTATAAAGGGTTAAAAAGTGATCCGTTTTATTGGTTGTACCTGGACTACAAACGTCTTGAGCAAGTTGCCGGGCAACAAAATTTAAGCTGTAAACTTGTTTGTGAAGGCACGCATTACGACTATTTAGCGAGACTTTGTGCTCAACCATAATAGAAACATGTAATTAACGTTGTATAAAAAATGTCTGTGGGGCTTTTGAAGGTAAATTAAAGATGCTATGAAAAAATTTCGAATATTAATACTATTTCTGACCATTGGTTTATTATTAAACTGTTCAAAAGACAGTGAAGATTCACCGTCAAATGGTGTTGATAAGTCCGCCAATCTACTTGCAACCGGAGATTCTGCAAATGACATCCTCTCCAATACCAATTTCACAAAATTATTAATAGAAGTTGCCTACGTTGAGGGTTTCAGGCCTACATCCGAGACCATGAACAATTTTGAAACATTTCTCAGGGATCGAACTTTCAAAACCAATATTGAGGTCATTTACAAACAATTAACGTCCCCTAATGAGGAAACACTGACCTTACAGGAGATCGCTGATCTGGAAAATGAAAACCGTACTGCGTACAATGAAGGAGAGACTCTTGCCATATATATTTATTTTGCGGATGCCCCTTCAGACGATGATGATGAGCAACAAGGCATTGTTACTTTGGGTGCCGTATATCGAAATACTTCTATGGTCATCCATGAAGATACTGTGCGCAAGCTGGCAAACCGGAGTTCGCTTATCACGGTATCAGATGTGGAAACGTCTACATTAAATCACGAATTTGGCCATTTGTTTGGATTGGTAAACCTCGGAACCGATATGGTAAACAATCATGAGGATCCGACTGCTGATAATCATTGTGATATCCCAGACTGCCTTATGCGAGGAGAATTAGAGTTTGGTGGTGGAATGATGGGGGTCCTGGAAAAAAGTAAAATTTCTAAAGGTGCAGCAGTTCCCGATTTCGATCCCGAATGTATCCTGGATCTTCAGGCCAACGGAGGCAGGTAATTCGGCTGCATTACAAACGGTTGTTTTATTTCCCTCGATGTACCAACCCGGATTAGTTCCACTTACCCAAAGGGCAAATAATGATCCTTAAGGAATATTTAGATATTTGTGGGTTTGTAAAGATACTTTCCACTTTGGATTTTTCATTACATATTCCACGATCATTGGTGTTACCTTCTCCCTCACACTCCACTCTGGCTGCAGATACAAAATACAGCTTTTGCTAACCTTTTTTGCCTGCTCTTCCGCAAAAACCAAATCATTTCTGTTATAGACAATTACTTTTAATTCATGTGCCTGTTCATAAACAGGATCTACAGGCAATTTGTTCTTTTTAGGCGATAAACATATCCAATCCCATGTACCCGACAAGGGGTAAGCCCCTGAAGTTTCAATGTGAATCTTTAAATTTTTATTTTTCAGTGCTGCTGTAAGTGGCCCCATATCCCACATTAAAGGCTCCCCACCTGTTACAACTATGGTATCCGAAAAACTTGCGGCATTATGAACAATACTTTCTATTGCAGTTGGCGGATGGGTTTCTGCATTCCAGCTTTCCTTTACATCACACCAATGACAGCCCACATCACAGCCACCTATTCTTATGAAATAGGCAGCAGTACCTTTATGAAAGCCTTCTCCCTGAATAGTATAGAATTCTTCCATTAGCGGGAGCATTTCCCCCCGGTTTACAAGATCTAAAACCTCTTTATTAATCATCAGGCAAAGATAAGATATAGTACAGGGTATTTTGAGAGGAATCTTTGTAAATAAATGACAAATTGATAAGCTATTGCAAAAAGTTACCTATTCCTTAGTAAAGGATACAAGGATAATTAGTTCCTGATTGGACTCAATTCCTGACAGCTATGACATCTATTTCAATCTTTGCATTCCTGGCCAGTCCACTGGCAGCAAAAGTTGTCCGGGCAGGCTTCTTTGTAAAATATTTGGAGTATACTTCATTAAAAGCAGAGAAATCATCCATAGTACTCAAAATTACCGTGCATTTCACAACATTGTCTAAGGTCAGTCCGTGATGCTGCAGAACTGCCTGAATATTCTTAATTGCCTGTTCCGTTTCGGATTCAATACCCGGTGTAACCATAGTTCTGGTGGTATGGTCCATTCCTATTTGACCGGCTAGAAAAAAAAGATTCCCGGCTTCCACAGCATCACTATAAGGCGCACTCCTTTTCTTTTCTTCATGAGATTCATGAAAAGTAATACCCGGTTTTTCCTGTGAACTTGCCGAAGAACACCAAACTAATGAGAGAACAGTAAATAATTGTAAATATTTTTTCATTCAATTTAGGTTTTATTGTTGGTTAAAATTACCCTATTTTTATCAAAAATAGACCATATGGGTAGCAAAGAAGAATTCTATGCACATATAGAACAGGGGTATTCGACAAAGGGCGATTTTATAGTAATGGGTGCGGCTATGTTGGACGGAGAAACCGTTACAGGTGCCCATGTAAAAATTCCCTTAAAAACCCTGAACAGACATGGACTTATAGCAGGTGCTACAGGGACCGGTAAAACCAAAACCTTGCAGGTAATTGCCGAAAACCTTTCAGACAAAGGAATACCAGTACTTTTGATGGATTTAAAAGGTGATCTCAGCGGGATTGCCGAACCCAGCCCGGGACATCCTAAAATAGACGAAAGACATGCGAAGATTGGATTGCCTTTTGAACCCAAAAGTTTTCCGGTTGAAATACTTTCACTTTCGGAACAGGATGGCGTAAAACTACGTGCTACCGTTTCAGAATTTGGGCCAATTTTGCTTTCCCGTATCCTGGATTTATCCGAAACGCAGGAAGGAATTGTATCGGTCGTTTTTAAATATTGTGATGATCATAAACTTCCTTTATTGGATCTGAAAGACTTTAAAAAAGTATTGCAATACGCTACAGAAGGCGGTAAACAAGAATTTTCCAAGGAATACGGGAGAATTTCAACAAGCTCAACAGGAACTATCCTGAGGAAAATTATAGAACTTGAACAGCAGGGGGCCGATTTGTTTTTTGGCGAGAAATCCTTTGACGTGGAAGACCTTACACGTATTGATGAGAATGGTCGGGGCTATATTAATATAATTCGTTTAACGGACATTCAGGACAGGCCAAAACTATTCAGTACATTTATGCTTAGTTTATTGGCGGAAGTGTATGCTACTTTCCCGGAGCAGGGAGACAGCGACAGGCCGGAGCTGATTTTCTTTATAGACGAGGCCCACTTAATTTTTAAAGAAGCTTCTGATGCCTTATTAGACCAGATAGAAAGTATTGTGAAACTTATCCGTTCCAAAGGTATCGGTCTTTATTTTGTTACCCAGAATCCAACAGATGTTCCCAATGAAGTGCTGGCGCAATTAGGACTGAAAGTTCAACATGCCCTGAGAGCCTTTACCGCAAGAGATCGCAAGGCCATAAAACTAACTGCAGAAAACTACCCTATCTCGGAATATTATGACACCAAGGAAGTACTCACTTCTTTAGGAATTGGGGAGGCGCTTATTACGGCATTAGATGAAAAGGGAAGGCCCACTCCTCTTGCTGCCACAATGTTACGAGCCCCTATGAGTCGTATGGATATTTTATCCGACAGCGAATTGGCTTCCGTAATTAAAAAATCTAAGCTGGTAGGCAAATACAACGAGACTATTGATAGGGAAAGTGCCTACGAAATCTTAAATGAAAAAATAGAAAGGGCAGAAAAAGAAGCAGAAAAGGAAAAAGAATACCCAACCCGGAGCACTTCTGCAAGGAAAACAACGACGCGCAGAAGTACACGTCAGAATCCCGTTATAAAAGTGCTGACCAGTGCAACCTTTATTCGCGGAGTAATGGGAATTTTAAAAAAAGTCATGCGATAGTAACATATGAAAAAAAGTAATCTTATAGCTGTTTTGGGAACAGTCTTGATTTTTGCAAATTGTAAAAATGAAAGTGATCCAAACTTTTTAATTAACGATTCACAAGTGGGAAAATTAATGCGAACCAGTCTTGTTAGTGAGCTGGAAAGTATTTACAGCCTTGATTCGATTGTGAGGGATACTTCATTGCCTACTTTGGTATCTAATGCCAGTACCATAAAAATCTTTGAAAAGGGTGGAAAGCAATTACTTGCTTTAACCCCTAATAGCGATAGTATAGCCAAAATTGGGATAATTCGCGTATTTGATCCCAGATATAAAACAGAAAAAGGTATTGGACTCCAAAGTACATTCAAGGATATAAAAGATAAATATGTCATTAAGAAAATAGTAACTTCTTTAAATAATGTAATCATTTTCATTGAGGACAGTGATGTGTATTACACCATAGCTAAAGAAGAACTGCCGGCAAGTCTGAGATACGATACAAGTATTAATATTGAAGAAGTGCAAATCCCCGATGAGGCCAAAATAAAATACTTGATGATTGGCTGGGATTAAAAAACAAGTCTTTTTTAAGATTTGATATCAACCTAAAAATATAGCTGTGTATTTGGTGACTAAAAGTTACTTTATCATAAAATGCAAAAACTACTAATCAAGATCCTTGCCTTGACTTATGGCGCTTATTTTAATATAGTTGCTCTTTTCTCTAAAAAAATAGCGGCAGAAAAAGCATTTACATTGTTTTGTACCCCACGAAAAGGCAAAGTACTTCCCTTACAAGCTTCCTTCCTGAAAAAAGCTGAAGATTTAAAGATCGAAGTAGGCGGGCGAGAAATTCAGACTTATTTCTGGGCCGGTACAAAAGAAACAGTTTTATTGCTTCACGGCTGGGAGAGTAATTCATTTCGATGGCGCAACCTGATTGGTTTTTTGAGTGCCGCCAATTATAATATAGTTGCTTTTGATGCGCCTGCCCATGGAAATTCATCCGGTACAATTTGGAACGTACCTTTATATGCTGAATGTACCCAATATGTTGTAAAAAATTATAAGCCCTCCTATGTAATTGGCCACTCCGTTGGAGGGATGACAGCCTTGTATCACCAGTATCTTTACCCCCATAATTCGATTCAAAAAATAGTAACTATAGGATCCCCTTCCGAATTCTATGAACTTATGGAGCACTATCAAAACCTGCTTGGCTTTAACAATAAGGTCCTTTTGGCTTTGGAAGATTATTTCAGGGCTCATTTTGGTTTTGGTTTTCGCGACTTTTCCAGTTCTCAATTTGTCAAAGAAACTGCTGTTGAAGGATTATTAATTCACGACGAGGAAGATCCGATAACCCCCTTTCATAACTCCGAAAAGGTGCATGCCAACTGGAAAAACAGCAGGCTATTTACAACCAGGGGATTAGGCCATTCCATGCACCAGCAGGAAGTAAACAATCAAATTATAGATTTTTTGAAATCAAAGAAAAGCGCTAATTTTAATCCTTAATTCACTTTCTATGGCCATTATTTCACCATTTCATATAGCTATTCCTGTCCACAACCTGAATGAATGCCGCACTTTTTACAGAGAAATCCTAAACTGCGAGGAGGGACGCAGTAGTGACCATTGGGTGGATTTTAACCTCTTTGGACACCAGTTGGTAATTCATTACAAGCCAAAATCGACTGAAAAATTACATTCCAATCCTGTGGATGGAAAAGATGTTCCCGTACCACACTATGGGGTAGTGCTTCCTTGGGATACCTTCATTTCCTTTTCACAGGAGTTAAAAAATAAAGGGGTTTCCTTCATTATTGAACCCTATATCCGGTTTGAAGGACAAGTAGGAGAGCAGGCTACCATGTTTTTTTTAGATCCCGCGGGCAATGCTCTTGAATTTAAGGCATTTAAAGACATGGGGCAGTTGTTTGCCAAATAAGTATAATCCCCTAAAGCTTTTTTTTATATCTGTACCATAACCAGGTAATTACGGCGTAAACTATTCCGAAAATTACTCCTTCCTTTAATTCACCAAAAATGGCATCCATAGAATAATCTTTGCCAAGTATCACGGAAAATAGCGTATAAAAGAAAATGGCCGCTAAAGTTTGGGATGTGAACTTCTTTTTATCCATAGCAGTTCTTTTTATTGAGACCAGGATGTAGGCTTTCTATCCCATCTGTGTTTTCGCAGTTCTGAATATAGCTTTTTTGGTAATTCCTTCCCATCGCTGGTTCCAACATTGGACAAAACATTTCTTTGCTTACGCATGCCCGGAATAACAGTGCTTACTGTAGAATTCATTAAAATGAAACGCAATGCCATTTCAGCCATGGTCATTCCTTCAGGAACAAGTGGCCGCAGTAAATCTGCTTTTTCCGCACTGGCGTATAAGTTCTCAGGCACAAAATAGGTCCCTCTCCAGTCGCCTTCAGGAAAAGTAGTTTCCCTGGTTATATTGCCGGTTAAGGTACCCTCATCAAAGGGAACCCTGGCAATCACTGCAATATCCAGCTCTTTACATAAAGGAAACAAAACATCCTCAGGCGCCTGGTCAAAGATATTATAGATTACCTGTACGGCATCAATCAATCCGGTTTTTAATGCTTCTATACCGTTCTCCGGCTCCCATCTGTTCACACTAATGCCTATAGCCGCTATTTTACCTGCCTTTTTTAAATCCTCTACAGCTCTTTTCCATTCTTCCTTTTCAGTCCAACCGTCATCCCAGGTGTGAAATTGCATAAGGTCTATCTGTTCTATTCCTAAATTTTTTAAAGTTTTATGCGTATAGTCCAAAACGTGTTCTGTAGGATATGATTCCTCAAATGTATATTCGGGTCTGGCTGGCCATTTAAAATTTTTAGGTGGTATTTTACTGGCAGTATATAACCTCGTATTTGGATGTCTCTTAAGTAACTGTCCTAAAAGTTGCTCACTATGTCCTTCTCCATATCCCCAGGCAGTGTCAAAAAAGTTGACCCCATGTTCTACGGCAAGGTCTAAAGAGCCCGCAGACAGCAGGTCATCAGATTCTGTCCAACCACCCATTCCCCACATGCCATATCCAATCTCACTAACCATCCAGTTCGTTTTCCCAAATTTTCTGATATTCATATTATTTTTATTAATTGTCCCGGTTACTAAACTTTATCTTATTTATACCTCCAGCTCTTCAGATCGGCTCCAGGAGGGGCACTTTCTGCGATTCGTTTCATGATCTTTGGAATATACATACTGTTATATCTAAGCCTCGAAATATGGTTGGGTTCCTTTGGGTCTCCGTTCCAGCAATGTTCCGCCCTGTCTCCGTATAAAACCTCCCCATCATAATATGGGTCGGAGGTGCTTTCCAGAAATTCCTCCATTTTGTATACTGCATTGTTTAGATAATAATTATCCATATCCCCGCAGTAAATATGAATTTTACCCTTTAATTTTTCGCCTAATTTATTCCAGTCTCTCTCCAATATATACCGGAGGTCATAATTCTCTTTCCAGTAATCCGCGACCAAAGGGTTAATTTTTCCGGTCTTTTTATCCCAGATACGTTCCGGATATCCCTCTTTTCCCTGTGGTGAATAAGTGGCTTCCCAAATATCCCACTGCTGACCCGAACGGGATTTATCTCCCAATACCAATTCCAGGTGATTCTCGTCACGTACGGTAGATTGAATCTGGCCTAAATGGTCTCTGTGGGCAGGTACTTCCAGCATTTTATGGTCACTTTTATAGTAATATGCATTTTCATCTTCATAAATGTTAGTAAGGCAGTATGCACTAAAATCAATCGGATCCGGACAGGCGGCAAAACAACCGTTATACTCATCCGGGTATTTAACCTGAACCGCCAGTGCTTCCCAGCCCCCCGTTGATCCCCCGTATAAAAAACGAGACCACCCTTCACCTAATCCCCTGAATTCTTTTTCAATATATGGGATAAGCTCATGGGTAATGGCGTCGCCATATGGCCCCTGACTCGCAGAATTCACTGCGTATGAATCATCGTAATAAGGAGTAGGATGTTGTATTTCAATAATCAGAAACCTTGGAAAGTCCGGTTCATTCCATCTTTTATAAAAATCATAGGCTTCCTGTTGTTGGATAATATTATAACCCGCAACTTTAAATCGCTCTGCATAATCCGGTTCCAGATTGGGATCTGGCGGATCAGTTCTGAACCCCCCAAAATCATTTGGAAAATGCCCTTGGAATACCATGAGCGGGTACTTAGCTTCCGGATGCTGCTGAAACCCTTTCGGCAGAAGTATATGGGCCCCTAAATACATATCCCTTCCCCAAAACTCTGAAAGTTTTTCAGATCGTATTTTTATATGCTTTATCCATTCAGTATCTGCCGGTTCTTCTATGGGCGGTATAATTTCATCCATCACAACTTTTACCTCCTGTAATCCTTCTTTTGTAATAGTTACCTTAATTGGTTTGCTATACAAATTCCCAGGTGACTTGTTCCATTGTTGCCCCTCACCATTATCCATGGGTAACTTAACCGTATGACCTGTACTTAAATTAAAGGTCTCATAGACATGTAATAAGGCCTGCACCCAATATTCTCCAGGGGGTAACTCAGCTAAACTGGCATATGGAAATCCAAAGTTTGAAACATCAAAAGTCTGTTCAACATTTGGTGCCATCCCATCTACATTCATCCCGAATACGACTTGTGTGTTAAGTCCGCTATTAATCTGAAAACGCGGTTCGGCATCATCATTAACAGACAGCATTAATAATAAACGACCATCCAAGGCTTCAGAACTAATTTTGTCGGAAAAAGAAACTTTAATAGAGATATCAGATGTTTTTTCTTCTGAAGTTTGACATCCCGATAAGCAAATAAACAGGAAACAGAGAAAGGATACAGGTTTGAACATAAAATGGCTAGATTTGGGACAAAAGGTACTCATTTCCCTTAAATCATCAAATTTCTCTGCCCATTATTCTGGTCAGTTCACAAAGATGTTTCCACTATTATTCCCGGGTGCGCCTTTTGCGGGCCAGAAGTGTATTTTGCAAAAGCATTGCAATAGTCATAGGGCCCACACCACCGGGCACCGGTGTAATATAAGATGCTTTTTTGCTAACGGCTTCAAAATCAACATCACCTGTTATGTAATAGCCCCTTTCCTTGCTGGCATCGGGCACCCTTGTGATCCCAACATCTATAATTACGGCCCCTTCACGCACCATATCTGCGGTCAGAAAACCAGGCACTCCCAAAGCGGAAACTATGATATCTGCCTGTAAGGTAAGAGCTTTGATATCTTTTGTCCTGCTATGGGTTAAAGTCACAGTGGCATTGGAATATTTTCCTTTCTGGCTCAGCAAAATACTAATAGGCCTTCCCACGATATGACTCCGACCTATAACCACCGCATGTTTTCCTTCAACCTCTACCTTATACCTTTTTAATAATTCCATGATTCCAAACGGAGTAGCGGGTATAAAAGATTGCATATCCAATGCCATTTTCCCAAAATTGGTAGGATGAAAACCATCTACATCCTTTTCCGGATCTACGGCCAACAAAACTTTTTCTTCATCTATATGTTTTGGCAAAGGCAATTGCACAATATAACCGTCTATATCCGGATCGGCATTGAGTTCACTTACCAGTTTTAAAAGATCTTCTTCAGTAGTGTCTTCAGGCAAATGTTTAAGGGTGGATTCAAATCCTATACGCTTACACGAGCGCACCTTACTTCCAACATAAGTGAGGCTGGCTCCGTCATTTCCAACGAGGACGGCAGCCAAATGAGGCACTTTCTCCCCGCGTATTTTCATTTCGCCCACCTCAGCGGCAATTTCATCTTTAATCTGATTTGCTATTTCTTTTCCGTTGAGAAGCGTCATTTAGTTTACAATTATGGTTTTTAATTTATTATTTCATATTCTGCATAATCTGCATCATTTTTTTACCTCCCCCACCTTGCATCATTTTCATCATTTTACTCATTTGGTCAAATTGCTTTAGCAATTGATTTACCTCCTGTATAGTTCGTCCGCTACCTTTGGCAATTCTTTTTTTCCTGTTTGCGTCAAGTTTGGAGGGATTGGATCTTTCATCGGGAGTCATGGAATGAATTATGGCTTCAACATGTTTAAATGCATCATCATCAATATCCATCCCCTTTAGAGCCTTGCCTGCACCCGGGATCATTCCCATAAGGTCCTTCATGCTACCCATCTTCTTAATCTGCTGAATCTGCTTGAGAAAATCATCAAATCCAAACTTATTCTTGGCAATTTTTTTCTGAATTTTACGGGCTTCTTCTTCATCAAATTGTTCCTGAGCCCTTTCTACCAGTGAAATAACATCGCCCATGCCCAATATTCGATCGGCCATACGCGCGGGATGAAACACATCCAGGGCATCCATTTTCTCCCCGGTTCCAATAAATTTTATAGGTTTATCAACTACAGATTTAATAGATATAGCTGCACCGCCCCGTGTATCTCCATCCAGTTTAGTGAGAATAACACCGTCAAAATTAAGTACATCATTAAAAGCCTTTGCCGTATTTACTGCATCCTGTCCTGTCATGGAATCTACCACAAAAAGGGTTTCCTGAGGATTTACCGCATCCCTGATATTGGCAATTTCTGTCATCATCTGCTCATCTACCGCCAATCGGCCTGCCGTATCAATAATTACCACATTGTAACCATTATTTTTAGCATGTGCTACCCCGGCCTTTGCCAGGGCAACAGGATCCGAATTCTCCTTATCCGAAAACACCTCTACTCCTACCTGGTCTCCTACAATATGCAACTGATCAATGGCCGCCGGCCTGTAAATGTCACAAGCTACCAATAAAGGGTTTTTGCCCTTTTTATTTTTAAGATAATTGGCAAGCTTCCCTGAAAAAGTTGTCTTTCCAGATCCCTGAAGACCAGACATGAGAATAACCGAGGGGTTCCCTGAAAGATTAATGCCTTCTGCGTCTCCACCCATTAATTGAGTAAGCTCATCCTTAACAATTTTCACCATCAACTGGCCAGGCTGTAAGGTAGTCAGTACATTCTGACCTAAGGCTTTTTCCTTAACTCTATTGGTAAATTCCTTGGCAATTTTAAAATTAACATCCGCATCAAGCAGGGCCCTTCTTACTTCTTTAGTGGTCTCAGCAACATTAATTTCCGTAATCTGACCATGCCCTTTGAGGACATGTAACGCTTTATCCAGCTTATCACTTAAATTATCAAACATCTTTTAGTCAATTATAGAGAAGTGCAAATTTAATAATAACAATGGGATGATGGAAGGCTGTTGAAAGAAATATAAAAGAGAAAAGGGCAACTTCTTAAAGAAGTTACCCTTTTCAACAAAATAGGGGGGCAAATAAGGTATTTTAAATATTTTTCCGGTTAAGGCAACTTTTCAAAAACCAGTATAGTCACGATTTCTGCTGTACCTGCATCATTACCGCTAATATGTTTCAATTCTATTCTGTCATTCGTAATTGATGGTACTATCTCCCAATCATCCGTAAGATCAAAAAGAGGATCTACATCTCCAAAGTTCAGATATACTTTGAGCTTCCCATCACTATCCCGCAGCACTCTCCAAAGGCCGGGGTAAGCAACACTTGTAGGAGTGTAAGTAGTGGAAATTAAATGGTTGGCCATAAAACTGAAGGTATAATCCTCATATGTCTGAGTGTCATCCATATCACCTTCTTTGAACAGAGCAACCGCCCAGTCACCACCCATCATAATATTTCTGATCTCAGTAACATCACCATCATTATTGTTGTCATCACATACTCTTTGCAGGACAAGCTCATAACCTATATCTTCAACTTCAAACTTCAACCTGTCGTTTCTTAAGTCTGACAATGGCCATTCAAAGCTTACTCCTGGTTCGGATCCCATGGCAATTGCCATCACAAGTCTGCCTTGTTCATTGGTAGTAATTTCCCAGGTTCCTTCGGAAGTGTTTTCACCGTTACCAAGGGTTACAGTACCTACTGGTAATCCTTCTGGCAGAAAGTTAAACTCATAACCCAGTAATCTGTCTATTTCCTCACCCTGGTTTTTTACCTTTTTTATAACCCAGCTACATTCTTTCAGGATATCTCTCAGGGTATTGGGATCATTATTAAAAAGATCACAAACGGTGTTCATTATTATTCTGTTTCCTCCTTCGGTATAGAGTTTAATCCTACCTTCTCCCAGTTTGTATACTATCCATTCCAGGTTAAAATCAACTAACTGATCAAATTTAAGGTCAATAAGTACTCCCATATCTGTAACACGTGTAGTCCAGGTGCCCATTAAGCTGTTACCCATTCTATCTTTTACTGTTACTCCACCATCCTGGGTAAAGTTCATCAGATATTCAAAGTACTGATCTGTCTGATTTATATCATCCCTGATAACCTCATGAATCAACCATGGACATTCTACCAGGAGATTATCTAAACGTTCCTTGGTAAAATCATCATCATGGTAGTCATTGTCATCATCTTCGTCACATGCCTCTTTAGCCATTTCAATGGCATTGGCCAATTCGGCATTATCCCTTACTTCAATTTTGGTGCCATCGTAAAGCTCCAGGGTTACCGGAAAATCAATACCAATCAGGTCATTTTCATCCAGACCGGAAAAAAATGTTCTAAGATCTTTATCAGATTCTACCGTAACAGAACCTGTCTCAACTTCATTTATGTCAAAAGTATATATGGTAATAGGGTATACAAAATCTATACATTCTATATCATCATCCTTACCTCCTTCAAGACATTCCTTGGCAAGTGCGCGCAGGTCATCTATCCCGCCTATTTCAATAACTGAATAATCAGCCAGTGTAATAACTACCG
>JAHEBI010000229.1 GCA_024642325.1 Eudoraea sp.
AATGCTGTTTCTGTAACTACTACTTTAAACGGAGCATACGGCTCTAAACTTTATTGCGATGAATTAGGGTTCTTTTTAAATAACGAAATGGACGATTTTAGTGCTAAACCAGGAGTTCCCAATATGTTTGGCCTTATAGGAGCTGAAGCCAACAGTATAGCGCCCGAGAAACGAATGCTTAGTTCAATGACCCCAACTATTGTTGAAAAAAATGGCAAGCTCTGGATGGTTGTTGGTTCTCCAGGCGGGTCTACCATCATTACTGCGGTAGCCCAAACAATTCTAAACACCTATGAATTTAATTTGAGTATGCAGGAAGCAGTAAACGCACCCAGGTTTCATCATCAATGGCTTCCGGATTATATCGTATTTGAACCGGAGGGTTTTTCAGATGAGTTAAAAGCCGAGCTAAAATCGAAAGGTTATTTAATTAATGAAGAGCGTACACCAATCATGGGAAAAGTGGATGCAATATTGGTATTGCCTGACGGCACCCTGGAAGGAGGTGCGGATAAACGTGGGGATGATACGGCCGCAGGTTTTTAAAACTGAAATAAACTGGGATATTGACCTCTCCTAATATTTATGAATTCTTACTAAGACGGTCATTTTCTTAATTGATTTTTTAACTCTTCCATGGATTCCTGTAATTGTTTTAGCAATCCTTTTTCGGTTGTGGCATCCACTCCAAAGGTTATTTTACTGCTTACCTGCCATAGTTCCTGAACCTGTTCTGATTCTACTTCATAAGGCGGATAGATTTCATTGAGTGAAATTAAAAGCATTTTTGAATTTCCCGGTAATTTCTCTATCTTCTTTACAAGTACGGCATCATGGAGCACCACAACATACATCTTATTGGGATTTATATCCTCTAATCCTTCTACAGCCTTTGCTAATACCCATTCTCCGGGCTGCAGATTGGGTAACATGCTATCTCCTTCAACCTGGAAACCCCTGTATGTGGCATTTCTGAATTCCGGAAGCGGAAGATCAAAAGCAGGTAATTGTTTGTACCAACTTGTGTCCTGAATGTTTTGAGGGTAGCCAGCCGCCGCCTTGGCATTAACCAATACCATATTATCATTATCTGAAGAGTCCACCGTTACAACCTTAGGGATAACACTTGTTCCGGAATAATTCAAATATTGATTGTTACTATCACCAAATAACCATAATGGATTCACATTAAACTGCTTTAGCAATTCAACCACAACCTTTCCGGAAAGCTTGGTGCGACCACGTTCTATATCGGCTGTTGTGTTTGGAATTCCAAGCATACCGGCAAATTCGGCCTGCGTATATCCTAAATCACGCCTTATTTCAATAAATCGTTTAATGGTAAGTTCATTTTCCATAGTCATCTTCTTATTTTTTACTCATTTCTTAAAACTTTGCCAGCTATCAGAATGAGGAGTTGCCAGTTCAGGCATGCTCAAATATACAAAATTTGGATTATATCCAGAATTATTTAGGAATATTTCCTAATTTAGGATATTTTCCATATTTTTGGATTATATACTAATTATTGTAATTATGATGGATGAAATTATAACTGAAAAACTAAGCCTCTGGGCTAAGAAAGGATTAAATGACAGCTACTTTGCAGGAAGTGCAAGGGATTATAAAAAGTTGAATAAGCATTCAAACCTTAAACAAAGGGGGTCCAAAAATATATCGCAGAATTCAATCAGTAAACAATTAAGCTTATTTTAAAAGTTATGGACAAAGAGAAAGTATTATTGTATGACGGATGTTTTAGCGGGTTTTTAACCTCCGTTTTTATTGCATTTGAAAAGAGAATCAATGTTGTTGACATTCAAAGAAAAAATCAGGTGCAAAAAGGCCTTTTTACGGAAACACAAATTATTTTGACACAATTATATAAAGCTAAGCGTGTTTGGAATGGCATTAGCCAAAGAAGCAACATTGCCATGAAGAATATTTACTTTGCTTTTTTAAGTGAAACAGCTGGAATTGAACAACTACTCTACTCTTATATACAAAAGATAGTTACAGATAAGTCATACAACCCAACGCTTATGACGGATGATATCGTTTTTAAGATTAATAATTTAGCAAAGGCAGTAGGAAAGAAAAAAAATCAGATGGAGGCATTTATGAAATTTAAGGTTTCCAAAGACGGGGTTCACTTTATTATTGCGGAACCGGAGTATGATTTATTACCTCTGGTATCCAAACATTTTAGGTCCCATTTTGGCGACAGACAATGGGTTATTTATGACATTAAACGGAATTATGGATTATATTTTGACCTTCATACCATACAGTTAATCTCCTTGGATTCAAAAGATATTTTCACGAATACAATTTCTATAAACGGCCTTTTATCTGAAAACTCCAAGGATCCCATTGAATTGTGGAATAATTATTTTTCCGGTAATTCCATTAAAACTTTATTAGAACATAAATTGCATACTCATCAGATGCCTGAACAAAGGCAGGATTATCAGGAAGAGAAGGAAGCTGTATAGCATTAAAGCTCAGACCTTAAGTTGTAAAGCAGAAAAAGAATAAGGATAATGTTTAATTTTTGCCATGGACGATTAATGCTTCCTTATTCTATGTCAGCTACATTTTATAAACCTATCCCCTTTAGATTTGCCTAATTTTTTTTGGCAATAGTAAATACTACATGAAACTCCTTTTATAGAATAATCTCCATTAAAATATATGGAATGTGTAAGTACCGTCTTTCAATTTTATATACCAGACCTATTTGGAAATGCATATTTTATTATTTGTTTTTTACTGAAATCATAATAAACCCTACTTCATATTTAGTTGCCAAAGTCGTACCTTTGCAACTTTGCCTAATTCCATGATAAATTACGAAGAGAATATTGAAGTCAAGGGAGCCCGGGTTCACAATTTAAAAAATATTGATGTAACCATCCCAAGGGAAAAACTGGTAGTAATTACCGGGCTTTCCGGCAGTGGAAAATCTTCTTTAGCCTTTGATACTATTTACGCAGAAGGACAACGGCGATATATTGAGACCTTTTCTTCCTATGCAAGACAGTTCCTTGGGGGGCTGGAAAGGCCTGATGTCGATAAAATTGATGGCCTGTCTCCGGTTATTGCCATTGAACAAAAAACCACTTCCAAATCACCCCGTTCCACAGTTGGGACAATTACCGAAGTTTACGATTTCCTTAGACTGTTGTACGCGAGGGCGTCTGATGCCTATAGCTATAATACTGGTGAAAAAATGGTCAGTTACAGTGATGAGAAGATCAAAGAGCTTATTTATGAAACTTATATTGCAAAAAGGATAAACATCCTGGCTCCGGTAATTAAATCGAGAAAAGGACATTATCGGGAACTATTCGAACAAATTGGGAAGCAAGGTTTTGTGAAAGTAAGAGTAGATGGTGAAATTAGGGACATCACCAAAGGAATGAAGGTGGACAGATATAAAGCCCATGATATTGAAATCGTCATTGACCGCCTGAAGATTGACGGCAGTGAAAATCAGGATAAAAGGCTTTCGGAATCTATAAATACCGCCATGTATAGTGGTAATAATGTCTTAATGGTTCTTGAAGAAGGTGAAGCGATCCCCAGATATTTTAGCAGGGATCTAATGTGTCCCAGTACCGGCATTTCATATCCGACACCTGAACCCAATACATTTTCTTTTAATTCTCCCAAGGGTATGTGCAATAACTGCAATGGCCTGGGTCATGTATACGAAGTAAACGAAAATAAAATTTTCCCCAATAAAAAACTATCTATTCAATCAGGGGGTATTGCACCACTGGGAGAATACAAAAAATCCTGGGCGTTTAAACAATTGGAAACTATTTCCAAAAGGTATGAATTTGAACTAACGGACGCCATATCCATAATTCCGGATGAAGCACTTAATACTATCTTATATGGGGGGTCAGAACAGTTTGAAGTTGATTCTAAAACCCTTGGCGTAAAAAGGCAATACCATATAGACTATGAGGGAATTGCAAATTTTATAAAGAACCAGTACCACCAGGCAGATTCTACTTCAATAAAGCGATGGGCCAGAGATTTTATGGATAAAAGAACCTGCCCTAGTTGCAATGGCTCCAGGTTAAAAATAGAATCCCTTTATTATAAAATAGAGGATAAAAATATTGCTGAACTCTGTCAACTGGACATTTCTGATCTTGCCCGATTTTTTGATCACCTTGATTCTAAGTTAGAAGGAAATCAAAGAAAGATTGCCGAAGAGATCATAAAAGAGATTAAATCACGTATAAAGTTTTTGTTGGATGTAGGCCTTGACTATTTATCGCTGAATCGCAGTTCGAAGTCACTTTCAGGGGGTGAAGCACAGCGTATAAGGCTTATAACACAAATTGGATCCCAGCTGGTAGGCGTTTTATATATATTGGATGAACCCAGTATTGGCTTACATCAGCGCGACAACAACCGGCTGATCAAATCCTTGGAGTCATTACGTGATATAGGTAATTCTGTTATTGTGGTGGAACATGACAGAGATATGATCGAAAGTGCTGATCACGTCATTGATATTGGTCCGAAAGCAGGGAAACATGGGGGTGAAATAATCTCAGAGGGAACACCTGCCGAACTTATTCAACAGCACACAATGACCGCCCAATATATTACCGGGGAAAAAGAAATCCCTGTTCCTGCTGCAAGAAGAAAGGGGAATGGGAAAAGTATAAATCTGACAGGATGTACCGGAAATAATTTAAAGAATGTCTCGGTTGAGTTTCCTCTGGGAAAAATGATTGCTGTGACCGGTGTTTCAGGCAGTGGTAAATCAACTCTTATTAATGAAACACTTTATCCAATAATGAACGCCCATTATTTTAAC
>JAHEBI010000230.1 GCA_024642325.1 Eudoraea sp.
GACATTGAAGACCCTAACTCAAGTTCAATTTTATATCCTGCAACTAATAGAGAAAACTTAGATTGGGACACCATGAATAAGTTGACCGTTATGAATAAAGATTTTATGCAATTCGTTAAGAGAGTTCGAATCGATTTAAAAAGTAACGAAATTAGAAAAGAAAAATATGACAAAATTTTGGACGAAGGACAACTCGAAAAAATAATAAAAAACTAGCCCTAACAAAGAACTAAGGTAAAAAACAAACAAATTCTTCCTTAATCCTAGACATTATTATTCAAAGTCCATAGTTTCCAAAATCTAAATCTCTTGCAACCACCCAAGGTACCCTTATCGAAACCCCCGCCCCTAAATCTCATTTTCCCCTACCGCCCCCTTGACAAAAATGAACTTTGATTTGGAGTATTCTAAGAAAAGTGACACAAAAAGTGACGCAGTTTTAAAACAAAAAAACGCAAGAGCCCTATTTATGGGTTAATGCGTTTTTATTTCGTGATCGCGACAGGATTCGAACCTGTGACCGTCTGCTTAGAAGGCAGATGCTCTATCCAGCTGAGCTACGCGACCCTACAAAACACATAATTATTTTGCGGGGCAAATATACTAAGGTATTATGAAGTATGAAACTTTATTTAAGTAATATCTGTCCCTGGTATAATTAACTAATTTTCTGGATAAAATAATTTAAGTTAACAAAGTCTCTTCCAGAAAAACAATAAACTCATCCTTTTCATTTTCAGGTTTAAATAGGGTATTGTAAACAATCTGAGCCCGGTCAAAACATTTCATTCTGTATCGGATACCGGCTTTATCCGCAACCTCCTGGTAGTGCTTTTTGGCTTCTTCAATATTACCCAGGTAAATATTTGCTTCGGCCATCGTAACAAATTTGGTAACACTTGGATAGAAATAGTTTTGGGCCGCTTCATAGGCCTTTAAAGCGTATTCGCGCATTACCCTTTTGTTCTGGTCTAACTTTGCATACATAAAGGCAATTTTCACCGCATTGGTAAAAACCTGTTCCTCATCTTCCGTTTCAATAGCAAGTTCATATGCTTCAAGGTGAAAAGCCAGGGCATCATCTCCGTCTTTCTGAACCTTACTTATAAGGTACTTATTCCTATACAGATCCCCAAGGGCCTCCATTAAATCAGAATCACTTTTGGTTCTTTTATTGCCCTTGAGTGTTTTTATGGCCTCATCAACCCTGCCAACAGCTTCCATGGACTTGACAAGTTTTATAAAGTTTTCTTCATCCAGTTCTTCTGCCTTGGGTTCCAGTTCACGGATAATGGCTTCATGATCTTCGGCATTTTTCGGGAAATAACTCAAAATAAGATTCTCTGACATTTGAGTTTTAAAATAAGGCGTCTGCACGCAAGGTTGGTCTTCAGCAATCCAATATTCACCCGCCCTTTCCGGCACCACTTCAAAAATATATTCCACTACATCCATGATACTTATTGCAGGATCCGTAAATGGCCTTTTGTGTTTACCAGATAATACTTCCAAAAGGGCCTCTGTAAAAAAACTGTTTTTTTCCTCAGGAACTTCTGTAACAGGGCCATAGGATTCCTGATTGTCCTGGCAGGAAGCTAAAACCCAGATACCTTGTTCATCATTTAATTTTTGGGCCATACCGTATAAACCACTTATCCCACTTTGGACCAGGCCTTCGGCATGACAACAATCCAAAAACAAGACCAGTTTATTTGAAGGCAAGGCATTTATTTTATCCCTAAGATCATCCGCATTTAATTTTTGTTCATCATGAGGGTAGAGATAATATTTATTTTTTTCAGCATCCCTTCCCCCATGTCCGGAATAATATAATAATATGGTGGAATCCTTATTCGTTTTTTCCCTGAGTTCGTCAAATTTAGCCAGGATACCATCTTTGGTGGCCTCTTTTTCGGTAAGTACTATCACGTTATCTTCGGGATATCCCACAAGGTCTTTGTTGATTAAGTTGTCACGTAACTTCTTGGCGTCATTTACGGTGTATTCAATCTTAGGCCCTCCAACCCCGATGATCAGTGCGTAGTTATTTTGCTGGTTTTCCATATGTTCTGTTTTGAGACCTAATTTAGGCCGGTTAGTTATTTTGTTTTATATGACCGGGTTGGTAAAATTATAGTTTTCTCTAATGCCAGTAATTCATTATACGGTTAAAACCTTCCGTGCCCACATAAGGTTTAAATAATATATCATGCTGATATTCTGCCGGATTATATCTTTTTCCCGCCGCGACTGCATTAAGTAGGTATTCCATGACCTTTTCTTGGTTCTCTGCTATGGCATAATACCGGGCTATAGCATAATCAATTTCGCCAAACTGGTAGTCTGATCTCAAATCTTCAAGCTGATCCAATAAAGTATCTGCTTTTTTAGTTTGGCCATTTTTGTAACAGGCCATTGCAAGGTATGAAGTTAAGGTAATTTGATCTTTACTTTCCTTTAAAATGTTTTCCAGGATGTCCTGTGCTTTTTGGTAATCTTTTTTATAAAAATAAGCTCTTGCTAAATATTCCCGTTCCTGCTGGGAACTGTTACCCTTGTTTTCTGCCATTGATGCGATAAGCCGGTCATAATATTCATTAGCTGCAGGTACATTCCCTACACGTAAAAATTCATTTCCGGTTATGAGGCAACTTTTGTGATAGTTTTTTAAATCGGCAAAAAGTTTAATGTGGTCCATTAAAACATCTACGCTATCCTTTTTCCCATCTATAGCATAAGCCCTGATTAGGATTTCTTTTAGAAAATCATAGTCTTTCATCTTTATGCTTGCAAAAGGCCGACTTAATTCTATCGTTTCCTTAACCCTTCCCAATTCCAGGTTTGCCAGGCCTTTTATATAAAACCGGGTTTCAACATATACGTTTTCGAATTTGTCTTTAAGGTCCTTTTCTTTTAGCCCATAAGAATTATAAATAGTATCTATTTCCTGGGGGTTATTTACAAATTGCAATGCCAGTACCATGGCAGAGCTATTTAAATCCAAATTAAAAGGTTCCAATTTGTAATCTTCCATCCAGTACTTGTAAGCATTTCTATTGTCCCCGTTCAAAAGGCTTTTGTAGCATTCCAGCAAGTTTCTTTGTCTCGTATTTGAAGGGTTTCTGTCATTGGACAATACTTGTAGTAACGAATCTGCAATGGCAAATTCATCTAGATTATAGTATGCAGATATTCGGTCTACTTTGGGTTTAAAAAAGGTGCTGTCCGCAGCTATCGCCTCATTCAAAAGCCGTAGATGCTCAGGGTCAAGATAATTTATCTCACATGCCTCAAGAAATAGTTGATAAGCCTTATATTTGGGCGGGATTTCTTCCAGTCCTACCTGTTTATCCCTGCCCCTCGAAATAAAATACCCTAAAATACGCTGTTTTAATGCTTCAATACAATCAAGCGGGGCATCCGGCGGACACTCCACCGGGTTAAAAGAAACCAGGATGTTATTGTTTGACCCATCCAAAATGGAACATTGCATCAAAAGAACACCATTATTTAAATAATAGGTGCCGCTCACAATTTGGGATGGTTTTAAGTACTCTTTTAAAACACTGTTATCACTCGTAGGTATTATGGAGGCTTTTAAAACCTTAGAATATTCCTGTACGTTCTTGGGAGATATTACCTGACCTATTTTGTTTTGCGAAATTCCATGTATAATCCAGTCCTCAGCCATTTTCCCAACCACATCCAAATTGTCTTCGGTGGTGTTGTTCTCAAACTTTAAGACGGCAATTCTATTATTATTTTCGGAAGTCTTTGGCAGGGCAGCAAAGGTGTTCATGGCATTCTCATCAATAAAATTTGCCCTTACAATAAGGGAAGCTGAAAAAGCAGAAAGCAATGAAATAACAAACAGGGCCGTAAAGTACATTTTTTGAAAAGGGCTGTAAAAATGTATCCCCGGGAGATGGATTTTCCTTTTTTTAACTACTCCTTCAGCCGATTTTGATGTAGCTTGCTTTGAAGTGAATTTTAGTCCTTCCCTTCTGCTTAACTTTGATTCCAGGGGTTTTAACCTAAATTTCCAGATTAAATAAGTATACAAAGGGAAGCCAATAAGCAATAATAAAAGCAAATAGGTCATTGCTATTTTGGGCATCCCAAAAGGTTCCCAGATTACCGAGAAAACCTGAATCAGGACCCAGCTGGATACCACATAAATAGAAAGGTTCTTAAACACATCCTTTTCATGGCATTCACTTATGAATTCTTTGAATTTCATATAATTACTTTCCTCGCAATTGGTATCTTAATAAAGAGCCCGAGTAATATTTTAGGATTACTCATTTTTTTTGACTAATATAGTAATAAATTAACTCTAAAAAATACAGTCATGGCAACTACAAAAGGAAAAGCGTCTTCGAAATCAGCGCCAAAGAGTCCTAAAAAAATTGCATCATCTAAAGGCACTCCCGGACCAGGTAAGGGGGGACAAAAATTTGCTTCATCGAAAGGAGTAGGTAAAAATACCTAATGCATAATTGAGGTAGATTATTTGGGTTTTATAATTCATTCATTATAGAATGTTGATAACGATTAAAGAATACTAAAAAAAGCCGGGCAATTTTTGTCCGGCTTTTTTCATTGGTTTGCAGGCTTTGGCATTATTTGTCGTGGAAATGAATTAAGCCAGCTTACCATTTATTTAGGAAAGCAGATAAATCACTTTTTAGAATCAGCAATTTCTCACTTAATAGCTGGTTAGGACCCCAGGTATATAATTTTTGCACCGCCCTTAATATGCAAAGAAGAGAACAATTGGCAGTCATATTAATGTTCAGATTTGGGTATTTTGATTTAGAAATAAAGTACATTTATTGAGA
>JAHEBI010000231.1 GCA_024642325.1 Eudoraea sp.
AATACAGTTTTCGTACTCAGCTTTTTCCAATCTCACCTTTGTGAAATCATGATCTTTGTATGTTATATCTTCATTAAATAATTCGCTCATGGCTTTTTATAATTGAATAGTCCTGTTTTCCATTAAAACCCTTCTTTTCCGCCCTGCTTAATATATTAATTTTATAATTCCTTCCTGATTTACTCTTTTAGTATTAAGGCCGGCAGTTTCAGATCTGTATACATCTTATTATAGGCCGACATCTCTGTATTTATGATGGCTTTTTTCTCATCCTCATAGGTTTTCCAATCACCCAATAAATCAGCAAGCCTTTGTTGGGCCCCTTGTGTTACTTTTGGTTCCGCGTTGTCCACAAATCCTTTCAGGTACATTAATTCGGCATTAAGTTGGTTGTTGTAGTTGATGACATCCTGAAAAGTTTTCTGATTAGGCTGGATAAGGTTTTGTTCCCAGCTGTCTATCCGTTTTATTAAGTCTTTTCCCTTTTCCAGGAGATCTTCCGCAATTTTATTTTCTTTAAGCAGCTCTTCATAATCTTTCAATTGTGTTTTGGCCGATCGCATTTGTGTCACAGATTCATGAATGTTCTTTATAGTATTTTCAATTTGGTCCAGTACGGATTGCTGTTCATCAAAATCAGATTTAGACGCAACTACTTTTGGATTAGGAAGGATGGTCACTGTCGTTTCAGCCACCATGTCGTTTAATGAGAGACGCAGGATATAAGTGCCGGGCGCCACCCTGGATCCTGAATAATTACCATAAACAAATACTTTATCTACAGCAGGGAGTGTTTCTTTTCTAAAGTCCCAGGTAAATCTGTTATACCCCTTTTTTGAGGGTAATACTGCAGGTTTTGCAGGTCCTCCCGGCCATGATTTAAAATCTTTTTGATTTTTGTTGGTAATGGTTCTGATTAATTTACCATTTTGAAGTACCTGTAATTCCAGATTGAGGCTGTCTGAATCCTCATTTAGATAATAATCAAAAGTAACCCCTTGTTTAGGGTTTTGCCCTAGTCCGGGAACGGGGTCTTCAGAACTTCCGCCAAATAACAGATAGGTGTCTTTAGGTTTAAAAATAGAAACTGCAGTATTATTAATAGTACTATTTTGGATTGCCCCAAGATCATCCAAAATCCAGAATGACCTGCCGGCTGTGGCAGCTACCAAATCATTGTCCTGAATAGTTAGGTCATTAATGGGGACTACCGGTAAATTTAGTTGAAAGGGTTGCCAGTTTAATCCATCATCGAAAGAAATATAAAGTCCGGTTTCTGTGCCTGCATATAAAAGCCCTTTTCGTTTTGGGTCCTCCCTCACTACACGTACAAATGTATGTTCATCAGTAATTCCGTTAACTATCTTAGACCATGTTTTTCCGTAGTCGGTGGTTTTAAATACATAAGGTTTTAGGTCCATAAATTTATAACGCATTACAGTCACATAAACGGTGGCAGCATTGTGAGGGGACACCTCAATACTATTAATTATACCTTCCTCTAAACCGGGAGGGGTAACGTTTTCCCAGTTCTCACCTCCATCTTTGGTCACATGTATAAGGCCGTCGTCACTTCCGGCCCAAAGAACGCCTTGTTCATGTGGTGATTCTGTCAGGTACATCAGCGTATTGTAATTCTCCCCGCCGGCAGCCTCATTGGTGTAAGGCCCACCTCCAGGGCCCTGCCTGCTTTTGTCGTTACGGGTCAGGTCCGGACTTATTACAGACCAGCTAATACCTCTGTCTGTGGTTTTGAAAACTACGTTTCCGGCATGGTAAATTGTATTTCGGTCATGTGGAGAACTAATAATAGGGGCATTCCAGTTATATCGAAATTTGAAGTTTTCCGGGGCATTCCCCAGAGCCAGTTCCGGGTATTCTTTAATTTCTTTACTTTCCCTGGAAGCCCTCACCCATTTTTCTATAATCCCCTGATAGCAACCTCCGAAGACAATATCAGGATTATCCGGGTCAAAGGCCAGATAAGCACTTTCACATCCCGCAACAGAGTACCAGTCTTTCCAGTCTATCCCCTGATCATTGGTTCTGCTGGCAATACCAATTGCGGAATTATCCTGCTGGCCACCGTATACATTATATGGTACCAGATTGTCGGTAATTACCCTGTAAAACTGTGAAGTGGGTTGATTTTCTTGAGTACTCCAGCTTTTTCCTCCATTATTGGAAATATTGGCGCCACCATCATTTGAATTGATCATCTTACTATTGTCCATAGGATTTATCCACAGATGATGATTGTCGCCATGAGGTGTTGGTATCCGACTAAATGTTTTACCCCCATCAATAGATTTGGTCACAGGGGCATTGCAAATATATACCAGGTTTTCGTCCTGTGGATCCGCGAATATTTCCATATAATACCAGGAGCGTGTAATATTTATCCGGTCTTTATTCACCTGTGTCCATTTTTTACCTGCATCATCAGATCTGTAGACACCGCCTTTATTTCCTTTGGCTTCCAATACAGCAAACACCCGCTCAGGATTGGCACGTGATACGGAAATACCTGCTTTTCCAAATTCCTCAGGGAGGCCTTCTTTTAACTTTTTCCAGGTAGTACCTCCATCTGTTGATTTATAGAGTCCTGAGTTTTTGCCGCCAGATTTCATGGTCCATGGATATCTGCTGTGCTCCCAAAATGCGGCATAAAGAATTAAAGGGTTTTTCATGTCCATCGACAGGGAAGATGCACCTGTGGTACTGTTGACAAAAAGAACTTTTTCCCAGTTTGCGCCTCCGTCTGTTGACCGGTAGATCCCCCTGTCTTCGGAGGGCCCATATTGTGCTCCTTGTGCTCCAATAAAAATTATATACGGATTTGTTGGATGAATGACTACATCCGAAATATGCCGGGTTTTATCCAGGCCTATATGCTTCCAGGTCTTTCCGGCATCTGTGGATTTATAGACCCCATCTCCCATAGAGGTCATGACCCCTCGGGCAGCGTGTTCACCCATTCCTGCTACAACTACATTTGGATTGCTTTCAGAGACTGCAATGGCACCAACTGTTCCGGTCTTCAAAAATTCGTCTGAAATATTTTTCCAGCTGATTCCATCATCGTTGGTTTTCCATATCCCACCTCCGGTGGTGCCCATATAATAGGTCATAGGCTGGCCAACCACGCCGCTGCTTGTCACACTCCGACCTCCTCTGAAGGGACCTATATTACGCCATTTCAGTCCATGAAAAAGTGAATCATGAATGGTATAAATTGGGGTGCTGGTTTTCGTTTTTCGTTTTTGAGCCTGCAGACTTACCGGGATTAACAGTAAGACAATAATAAAAAGTTTGATGGATTTCATAATGGTTAAATATGTCGTAATATAATAAATGTTTATTTCAGTTCTTTATAAATTGTCTGTATATCTTTCCCTGTCATAGTGCCCTTATAAACAATAAGGCTATACTTTAAAATAGTCGGATCTGTCGTTGAGACGGGTACTGCCTTTCGGCCCGGGTAAACACAATTCTGCATACTTTCTTTTTCTCTTAATATCCAGTTTTCTTTATCTTTTGGATTGGTTTGATGGGAAATTATTACAATTCCTGAATTATGCTCTCCCCCAGTCAATAGTCCGAAAGTATTTAACCACTTTCCGGCCGCAACAGCATTAATTTCAGGTTCCACTTTGCCCTTACCGGAGGTAAACTGCACCTGCGCGGGAAGTTTCATTCTTACAGAAAATCCTCCGTAACCTTTGTCATCATCAGAACCACCAATTCTTAGGTCCTTCTCCAGGGCCAAAAGGGATATTTCAAAACTGATTATGCGATAGTTACCCTTTTTTGGATTAACGATAATTGTTGTATTCTCTAAAAGAAATGGTTTTTGATTTCCTTCCTGATTTAGCCAAATGGGTGATTCCCAATGTGTGGCAAACGTTAACTTAAGGTTTTTACCCGACTCCGATATGCTGACGTCTTTAAGATTCCAGCTAAAATCTCTGCATTCCCAGGAATCTCCTATTGGCGTATTTCCAATTTGAACCTGGTGCCATGCCCAAAAAACACCCCGGTGGTGTAGGTGGTCTTTGGGGAAATCTTCGGTGAGTACAGATCCATCAATTCCATAGAGCGGATGAACATAATTATTCCTGGCGAATTCCCCAGCGATAGATTTAATTTGTTTTTGGTAAAAAAGGACATTAATACTGTCCTCTTTTATCAGTATTCCTTCCCCGGATTCAATAAAAGTTAATTGGGCAAATCCAAATAAAGGTATTAAAAGAAACCCCCAAAAACAGGGACCATTTTTATTCAATTTGGAATGAGATAATAGCTTAATCATCTATTGCACTAAATACCATTTGACGGAATTTCCATCCGGTATTGTCGTTTGATGCGCCCTGTGTCTGCTTCATGAGGATGCCAATGACCTGCTCTTTTGGGTCGGCAAAATATTGTGTGTTAAAATAACCACCCCAGTCAAAAGTACCCTCGCTTCCAAGGCCGCCCAAATCTTCTCCTTTTTGGTTTACCAGGCCAAATGCCAGGCCATAATATTTAGGCCCGTCTTTCCAAATATCTCCTATTTGATTTTCCATGATACTTCTTACAGTGGTCCGGCTCAATAGCCTTACACCATTTAACTCGCCCTCATTCAGATACATCTGGAGGAAGGTTGCATAATCTTTTGCGGTACTGGAAAGACCCGCACCACCAGAAAAAAATCGTTTGGCCCCTTTGATGGGATAATCGGTATCATAAAATGTAACCGGATATTTTTCCCAATTTTCGCCCACTTTGTGCTGAACACTAACCAGGCGATCGTGTTTTCCATTTGGTAAATAAAACCAGGTGTCGTTCATTCCTAAAG
>JAHEBI010000232.1 GCA_024642325.1 Eudoraea sp.
TATAGCCGCAGTTAACTGGAAAAAAGCAGAAGAATATATCAAAGAAGGTAAATTTAAAACTATGCCCGCAAATTATGCGCATAATGTTTATAGTGATGAAACTCATACTGCAACTTCAACGATGAAAAAAGAAGTTAGGGTTTTAGACGCTTCTGAATTACCCGGGCTTGTTTATTTGTTGCCAACACCTAAATCTCCTCATGGATGTGATGTAGATCCTACGGGAGAATACATAGTAGGTAATGGCAAGTTGTCTGCCGATTTGACTGTTCACTCATTTACCAAAATGTTGGATGCTATAGAAAATAAAAAGTTTGATGGTGATGCCTATGGAATTCCAATATTAAAATTTGAAGATGTACTGGCCGGAACTGTTAAACAAGCGGGATTAGGACCATTACATACCGAATTTGACGCAAATGGAAACGGGTACACCACCTTTTTTATCTCATCTGAAGTTGTGAAGTGGAAAGTGGGAACATGGGAAGTCATCGATAGGCAAGCTTGCTACTATTCCGTAGGACACCTTATGATACCCGGTGGTAATTCGAGAAAACCTTTTGGAAAATATGTAGTTGCAATGAACAAAATTACAAAGGACCGTTATTTGCCTACAGGACCAGAGGTAACGCAATCTGCTCAACTTTTCGACATATCCGGAGATAAAATGGAATTACTGCTGGATTTTCCAACCATTGGGGAACCCCATTATGCAGCAGGTATTCCGGCAGAACTCATAGAAGGAAGATCAAGAAAGATCTTTGATCTTACTGAAAATAAGCACAAGTATGCTGCCACCTCAGATGCCGACGTGCGAGTGGAAAGGAACGGCAAAGAAGTCCATGTCTATATGACCATGATTCGCAGCCACTTTAATCCTGATAATATTGAAGGAATTAGGGTTGGAGATAAGGTATATTTTCATGTTACCAATCTGGAACAGGATTACGATGTTCCTCACGGTGTAAGTATGATTGGGGCCAATACTTCAGAATTATTAATCATGCCAGGACAAACGGAAACTTTTGTTTGGGAACCAAAGGAAGTTGGAGTATGGCCGTTCTATTGTACAGATTTTTGCTCAGCTTTACACCAGGAAATGCAGGGATATGTACGCGTATCTCCGGCTAATTCCGCTCTCGATCTGTCGTGGTCTTTAGGCGAAGATTAATAACAAATAGCTACAATAGGAATTCAAACCAAGGAATTATCAGCGGGAGGAAAACTTCCTCCCGCTTATCTTAATCAGTAAAATCATTAAAATGAAAAAGACATCACGATTATTGATGTTTGCCGGAGCTTTGTTGCCATTATTGCTCTTTGTGTTTCCACTATGGAACATCACATTAGAAGCCCCGCAATACCCTACTCCGCTGGGAATGGATATCTATATCAATGACTTTGCAGATGCCAATCCGCATGACATTAAAAACATCAATTTAATGAATCATTATGTGGGAATGAAATATATCCCTGATGCGATTCCGGAATTCAAGATATTTCCTGCAGGGATAATTGCTACCACAATTTTAGGTCTATTAATAGCTTTTAAGGCCAATTATAAATGGTATTTATATTGGTTTATTTTAATGGTCGTTCTAAGTAGTGCAGGGTTATACGATTTTTATCTATGGGAACATGATTATGGCCATAACCTTGATCCCAAAGCTATAATGAAATTTACCAATCCTGATGGATCTGTTATGGGTTTCCAGCCACCCTTATTCGGTTCCAAGGATATTCTTAATTTCAGGGCTCATTCATATCCGAGACTTGGTGCATTTGGCCTGGCGGCAGGTATGGCTATGGCCTTTATAGCTTATTTTGTGGGTAAAAAGGAAAATAGGAAATAGTTAAAACCAAACAAAATGCCCTTGTTTAAAATAATCAGAATTGGAACTCTAATATCGCTGTTTGTGATGGTTATTTCCTGCAACATAAGTCCTAGACCCATTGACTATGGAACCGATGGCTGTCATTATTGCAGTATGACCATTGTAGACAGGCAACATGCTGCCCAATTGGTTACAAAAAAGGGTAAAACTTTTAAATTTGACGCTATTGAGTGCATGCTTAATCATATGAAAGAAATAGACACCAGCACTGTAGCGCTTTATTTATGCAATTATTATTCAGAGCCTGGCGAGTTTATTTCATCTGAAAAGGCAACCTACCTGATAAGTGATAACATACCAAGTCCGATGGGGGAATTCTTAACCGCATTTGACAGCGTGGAATCGGCAAGCATGGCAAAGGAAGAAAATGGTGGTGTCTTGTATTCCTGGAATGAACTTTTGAATCATATGAACAATCGAGGAGATGTATTCAGTAAATAATACGATAAATATACAGGAGTATAACAAGCTTCAGATTAATAAATTGGCCAAGACAGAAAACCTGGAAATAATAAGTATTTGTCTGGAAAAAGATGCTATCTTCCCTGAACATGTGTCTCCAAGAGACGTGCAACTGATCGTGTTGGAGGGGGCTATAGATTTTCATATTAATAATGAGGAATACCATCTCATTAAACATCAACACTTTTGCTTTCCAAAAGAAACATCACATTGGGTAAAATCCAAAGAAAATTCCAAATTCCTTATAATAAGGTGACACCGATTATGAGAAGATTTATTCTGCTTGGAATACTGTTTCTTAGTATAATAAGTTTAAAAGCAAAGACTTTGGTGGTCTGCACGGACTGCGAGCTTAAGTCTATAAGGGTTGCGGTAGCTACCGCTTTGGAATATGATACTATTCTAATTAAAAAAGGCACTTACCAGGAATTCAATATCATCATAGATAAACCCCTGACGATTTTAGGAGAAGATTTTCCCTTGATTGACGGGCAAGAGAGGGGTGAAATTATTACTATCGTTTCAGATAAGGTAATTATAGATGGGCTTCATATTATAAATGTCGGCACCAGTTATACAACAGATTATGCAGCTATAAGGGTGATAAAGGCTAAAAATTTTATTATTCGCAATGTAAAACTGGAAAGACTTTTCTTCGGCATTTATTTAGAGAAAGCTCAGCAAGGCCAGGTGATTGGCAACACCATACTTGGTGATGCCGTGGAAGAATTTAATTCGGGAAATGGCATCCAGTTATGGTATTGTAAAAATATTGAGGTAATAGGTAATAGCATTCAACATGTCAGGGACGGAATTTACCTGGAATTTTCAGATAATATATTAATAAGTGACAACACAAGTTCAAACAATGTGAGATATGGGCTTCATTTTATGTTCTCTAATGAAGATGTATATAGGAATAATATATTTGATAATAATGGAGCTGGAGTGGCGGTAATGTTTTCGAAGAAGATCAAGATGTATAACAACACTTTTTCAAAAAATTGGGGTACTGCCTCCTTTGGGCTGCTATTGAAAGAGATCAATGACGCTGAAATAAAAGGCAATCTATTTAAGGATAATACAATCGGAATAAATATTGAAGGTTCTAACCGAATAGAATATTACAACAATGAATTTGTGAGCAATGGGTGGGCCTTAAAGGTAAGGGGAGCATGTTATGAAAATTCTTTTGTACACAATAACTTTTTACATAATTCCTTTGATCTTTCCTATAACAGTAAGATCAACGATAATGTGTTCAAGGAAAATTATTGGAGTAATTACGCTGGTTATGATTTAAATAAGGATGGAGTGGGGGATGTGCCTTACAGGCCTGTAAAACTGTTTTCGTATATCGTAAACAGAACCCCTGAGACTATTGTCCTGCTGCGCAGTTTGTTTATGGATATCATAGATTTTTCAGAAAAAGTATCGCCTATTTTTACACCTGATAATCTAATGGATAATAGCCCTTTAATGAAAAGAGTAAAATGATAAGAATAGCAGGCCTTTATAAAAAATTTGGCCGGAACCAGGTTCTGAGTGGAACAGATCTTTCCATTAATAATGGAGGCATCTATGCCGTATTGGGTCCAAATGGTTCAGGTAAGACAACACTTATAAAATGCATTTTGGGCATGGTCATTCCTACTTCGGGTGAAATAGAAGTATTCGGTAAAGCAATCAAAAAAAATTGGAAATACAGACAGGAAATAAATTACCTGCCTCAAATTGCCAACTTTCCGGGCAATTTAAAAGTGTATGAGCTAATAGCAATGTTAAAAGATCTAAGGCAAAAACCAAGTCAGGAAGATCAGCTGATCTCAGTATTTGGATTGGAACCTTATTTGAAGAGCAAATTGTCCTCTTTGTCAGGAGGGACCAGGCAAAAAGTTAATATACTTCTTGCCTTTATGTTTGATAGCCCACTGATTATTTTAGATGAACCAACTACCGGTTTGGATCCTGCTGCATTAATTAGTTTAAAGAAACTTATACAAAAAGAAAAGGATAAGGGCAAAACCATTTTGATAACAACCCACATTATGCAGGTTGTCGAAGAAATGGCCGATACAATTGTATATCTCCTGGAGGGTAAAATTTATTTTAAAGGAACAGTCGGAGAACTTAAGACATTGACTAAAGAAAATAATTTTGATCAGGCCATTGCGGCTATTGCAACCAAATTAGAGAATGTTTAAAATACTTAAATACAGCTTTTATGACCTGATGCGCAGCAGATGGAGCTATGTGTATTTTCTGTTTTATCTTGCTCTTGGTTTCGTCCTGTTATTTCTTAATAATGATGTTACCAAAGCGGTTATTACTCTTATGAATGTAATCATAGTCCTTGTGCCGCTTATAGGCACCATATTTGGGGTTATGTATTTTTATAATTCCAAGGAATTTACAGAACTTTTGATGGCATTGCCTATTAAGCGATCTTCTATTTTTTCGGGTCAATATTTAGGC
>JAHEBI010000233.1 GCA_024642325.1 Eudoraea sp.
AGATATAGGAGTCAGAGGTTTACATCATTTGGTTTATGAAGTAGTCGATAACTCAATAGATGAAGCGATGGGTGGCCATTGCGACAAGATTGAGGTTGTCATTAATGAAGATAACTCAATAACAACCAAAGATAATGGAAGGGGGATACCTGTAGACCTTCATAAGAAAGAAGGTATATCCGCACTGGAGGTGGTAATGACCAAAATTGGGGCAGGGGGTAAATTTGACAAAGATTCTTATAAGGTTTCAGGTGGTTTACACGGGGT
The DNA here is from genome assembly GCA_024642325.1 of Eudoraea sp. GTDB lineage: Bacteria > Bacteroidota > Bacteroidia > Flavobacteriales > Flavobacteriaceae > Eudoraea. The sequence continues at coordinate 268 of JAHEBI010000233.1, forward strand.
AGGCGTTTCTGTTGTAAATGCGCTTTCGGATCATCTGAAAGCATCTGTGCATAGGGATGGCAAGATATGGGAACAGGAATACGAAAGAGGTAAATCACTTTATCCTGTTAAAAGCGTTGGAGAATCCAGTGAAACAGGCACTATTGTAACTTTTCACCCTGATGTCCAGATATTTACCCAAACTATTGAATACAGTTATGAGACGTTGTCCAACAGGATGAGGGAACTTTCTTTTTTGAATAAGGGGGTTACCATAAGTATTACAGACAGGAGGCAAAAAGACGAAGAAGGTAATTTTGTGTCTGATACTTTTTATTCCGACGAGGGCCTTAAGGAATTTGTACGGTTTTTAGACAGCAACAGAGAGCCATTGATCAAGGATGTCATTTCCATGGAAGGGGAAAAAAACGGAATTCCTGTTGAGGTAGCTATGATCTATAACAGTAGTTATACTGAAAATTTACACTCCTACGTAAACAATATCAATACTCATGAAGGAGGAACACACCTGTCCGGATTCAGAAGAGGTCTTACCACAACATTAAAGAAATACGCCGATAGTTCCGGAATGTTGGACAAGGTGAAATTTGAGGTTGCCGGTGATGATTTCAGAGAGGGACTTACTGCCATTATTTCGGTTAAAGTCGGGGAGCCTCAGTTTGAGGGCCAGACTAAGACAAAACTTGGGAACCGGGAAGTATCTTCGGCTGTGAGCCAGGCTGTTTCTGAAATGCTAACCGATTATCTGGAAGAACACCCGGATGATGCGAAGATCATTGTTCAAAAAGTCATCTTAGCGGCACAGGCAAGGCACGCTGCGACTAAAGCCCGCGAGATGGTGCAGAGAAAAAGTGTAATGAGTATTGGTGGGCTCCCCGGAAAACTATCAGATTGCTCCGAACAGGATCCATCAATTTGCGAACTATTTCTGGTCGAGGGAGATTCGGCCGGGGGTACAGCGAAAATGGGCCGGGACCGTAACTTTCAGGCAATTTTACCATTGCGTGGTAAAATCCTGAATGTAGAAAAAGCCATGCAGCATAAAGTGTTTGAAAATGAAGAAATAAAGAACATGTATACGGCACTGGGAGTTACCATTGGTACGGAAGAAGATAGTAAGGCCTTGAATCTGGAGAAGCTGCGTTATCATAAAGTGGTGATTATGTGTGATGCGGATGTGGATGGAAGTCATATTGAAACATTAATACTAACCTTTTTCTTTCGCTATATGCGGGAATTAATAGAGGGAGGCCATGTTTATATTGCAACTCCACCTCTTTATCTCGTTAAAAAAGGCAGTAAAAAACGTTATGCCTGGAGTGATAAGGAACGAGATGAGATTGTTGAAAGTTTCGGAGGTAGCGCCCCAATTCAGCGCTATAAGGGTTTAGGTGAGATGAATGCGGAGCAGCTTTGGGATACCACTATGAACCCGTCGTTTAGAACCTTAAGACAAATCACAATAGACAATGCTACAGAAGCTGATCGGATATTCTCCATGTTAATGGGAGACGAAGTTCCACCAAGGAGGGAGTTTATTGAAAAGAATGCTGTTTATGCGAATATTGACGTATAAAAATTGTTCGCCTTAAATACTAAATCCCGCAGCGTTTCCTGCGGGATTTTTTTTAGGTAAAAAGGTCTGAGTTTCTTGTTAATCAGAGCCGGACTGACTGTCAATTAAAAAAGCAGCCTTTAAAAAAGACTGCTTTTAGTAACTATATGGAAAAAAAATTGGGGGCTTATTCTCGTTTTGCAAGGATTTCACCTTTGATATCCTGTAGCAACATTCCTTCCGGGGATTCTTTCATACTCACAACATCGCTAATTTTATCTGTTCCGGGATAAGAAATAGTATAAACTCCTTTATCGGTTTCCCAGCTAAAATCAGTTTTAAATTCAAGCTGAGACCCGCTGTATTCCTGATACCTTCCTAAATAGGCGTCGTTGAATATCCATTCCTGTCGGATAGATTGCTTATTTGCAGCACTGGCGGAACTAATATCAACCTTATACCAGATGCCGATTACCGGATCATTGTTTTCGGGGATTCTGGAACAGTTGCTGGCGAATACAATCGCAACTATAGCCAAAAAGGAGAAAAGTTTTTTCAATTTAGTAGGTTTTAGATTTGGGATCTATCAGTATCTCTAACGTCAATACTAAAACAGGTATTGTTAAAAATCGATGTAATACACGGGAATTCTTAATTCTTCGTTGAATTGCATTTTATTTTAACATATTTATAAAGAAATTCATTTGCAAATCATATATCCGGGGAAAATATAAGTTGGTGATGAGTTCCTTAATCTGTTAAATTTCTGTAATTTTGGCAGGCTTATCAATCACTTTAAAATATAGTATATCATGAAAGTTACAGTAGTTGGGGCGGGTGCTGTTGGTGCTAGTTGTGCCGAGTATATCGCAATTAAAAATTTTGCTTCGGAAGTTGTTTTGCTGGATATTAAAGAAGGTTATGCCGAAGGAAAGGCTATGGACCTTATGCAAACGGCGTCTCTTAACAGTTTTGATACAGCCATAACAGGCACAACTGGAGATTATTCCAGAACTGCCCACAGCGATATTGCGGTAATCACATCAGGTATTCCCAGAAAGCCAGGTATGACTCGTGAGGAACTTATTGGTATTAATGCTGGTATTGTGAAAACCGTTGCTTCAAATCTTTTGAAACATTCACCAAATGTAACTTTGATCGTCGTCAGTAATCCTATGGATACCATGACCTATTTGGTGCATAAGAGCACAAATCTTCCAAAGAATAAAATCATTGGTATGGGAGGAGCATTAGATAGCGCGCGTTTCAAATATCGTTTGGCTGAAGCTCTTAAAGCTCCTATATCGGATATAGATGGGATGGTTATTGGCGGCCATAGTGACACTGGCATGGTACCCCTGGCAAGCCATGCAACCAGAAATAGTGTTAAGGTTTCTGAGTTTTTAAATGAAGAACGCCTGCATCAGGTTGTGGAAGATACTAAAGTGGGCGGCGCAACCCTTACCAAACTGCTCGGAACAAGTGCCTGGTATGCGCCAGGTGCTGCTGTTTCGGCGTTGGTACAAGCTATCGCCTGTGATCAAAAGAAAATGTTTCCTTGTTCTGTTCTATTGGAAGGCGAATACGGTTTAAGAGATATCTGTATAGGTGTACCTGTATTACTCGGTAAAAATGGTATTGAAAAAATTGTAGAGATTAAACTGAGTGATGCCGAAAAAGCCAAAATGCAGGAGAGCGCCGTTGGTGTAAGGAATACAAATGGTCTGCTGGAAGTATAATTTTTAGGATTTGTAGAATCAAAAGAAGCGTCCGGTAACGGACGCTTCTTTTTTGCGGGTTGATTTTTATCAATCCGTGACTAGTTTGGTTGAGGTAGTAATATTAAGGTATACTCCAAACTCATCATGTATTTTTAAAGCTTGGTTGTGTCTATCCCTATAATTTCAGGACTATGGAAATTTTCGGGATATTATCGTTTTATGCCCGTTAATGAATGAGGCCAATAATGGAAAGCAGCAGGAATAACAGCCTCGACTGTTTGTGTATACCTACAAATAACATAAATAAATTGTCAGTTCTTATCGGAAATGATATATTTGCACGCTGTTTACAAATTCCATCAAAAAATCAATTAAACCATGCAGAATAAAGGACTTATAAAGCTATTTGCTTTCTTGTTCGGACTGGTAAGTATCTATCAACTTTCCTATACATTCATTACCGCTAAGGTAGAAAAAGATGCAGCATTGTTTGCTACATCTGCCGTTTCACCCTCTGAAGAGGATTACGTGGCTAAAAGAGAAGGAGTTGAAGCTATTTATTTAGATTCCATCGGAGGAAATCCTATTTTGGGTTATACGAGTTATGACGATGCAAAGAAAAAGGAACTAAATAAAGGTCTGGATCTTAAGGGGGGTATTAATGTTACGCTACAGATATCGGTAAAAGATATTTTAAAGGGCCTTGCGGATAATACCAAAAACCCAATTTTTAACAAGGCATTGGCCGACGCTGATGTAGCCTCTAAAGATAGCGACGAAACATATATTGATCTGTTCTTTGAAGCATTTGACAATATAAAAGGAGACGCAAAATTGGCTTCCCCGGATATTTTTGCAAATAAAGGCCTGAGTGATGAGATCAATTTTCAAATGACTGATGATGAGGTTGAGCCTATAATCCGTCGAAAAATTGATGAATCTGTTGTATCGGCCTTTGAGGTTTTACGTGAACGAATTGATGGTTTTGGGGTTACACAGCCCAACATACAGCGTGAAGGTAATTCCGGGAGGATTTTAGTTGAATTACCCGGAGCACGAGACATTGCAAGAGCTCAGGACTTACTGTCAAGTACCGCGCAATTAGAGTTTTGGGAAACCTATGAACCCGGAAATCAAAGCCTTATAAATTTCTTTATTCAGGCCAATGACCGTCTGAAAACCTTGGTAGAGGACACCGAGGAGGATGCTGTGGTTAAGGAAGAATCTGAGATAGATTCCTTGCTTTCTGATGTAACGCAAGATTCTTTAGACGTAGC
>JAHEBI010000234.1 GCA_024642325.1 Eudoraea sp.
TCTTTACAGGCGTATTAAGGTAACTACTATTTTTAAAGAAATTCTCTGGTAAAATAAGCAGCTATTATTCCAAAATAAATGATCCCAAATACGAGATATATTAATGCCAGCACCATACCCACATAAGATAATATCCGACCGGTCCTGACGCTTTCATAACCTGAATAATTTCCCGGATGCTCCTGGTAAAGCCTTTCCGCTTTATTGGCATTAAACAAGCCAATAATACTAAATATAATTGCAAAAGGGCCACAGCAGGTAAAGGCACCTATGATGGAAATTATTCCCATGGTTAGAGCATTACTTGCTCCGGGTAGGGGTTGTTGATTCATATTTAAGTTATTTGTCGGAGATTCAATCCTCCCATTGTTCAGTCATTTCCTTTACCTGCTCCATATAGGCATCCCAACCACCCATTTTATTTATTTGATAGACGGACATTGAAAACCAAATTATTCCTAAGACCATCCCAATTATCGCCAATATTTTGGCAGTTTTTAGCTGGCTGTAGTTGGAATACAATTCCGGGTTTTCTTTGTACTTATTTTCATCCTTATACACAAGAATAAATGCAATACCAGCTACAATTGTAGCAGGCAGACCACCAAAACAGCAGCACAAATAGGAAAGTATGGCCAGTACAATGGCAATAGTTACATTAGGTAATTTTTGTTGTTCCATGGAATATAGGTTTAATTAGAAAAATTTTAAAATATAGTTGATCAATATGGTTGCTACGCTGGCAATCATTAAGAATATGCTAATCTTATTTGCGTATTTTATAGTTATGATGTTATCCAATAATAGAAAACCCAGAAGTGCAATCAATGGATATATAGCCGGGTACATTTTAAAAGCTTCAATAAACTCTCCATTAAAAAGTAATACAACGGCCCTTTGAATACCGCAGCCAGTGCATTCCATACCCAAAAGCTGCTTATTCAAACAGGGAAGCAAATAATCTTCATTAATAAAAAGCGGTATAAATGAAGCGATTTTCATTTTAAACATTTAAGCAAGTGAAAAATACTATTAATTTTGAGGAATGAAAACAAATCGAATCATTTATTTTTTGCTCATTATAGCGGGTGCAATTATTATGGCAACCCGCGATCTATGGGTTCAGAAAGAGTACGCCATGAGCTTAGGTATTATTTTATTGATGTTTGGAATTTATAAATCTTCTAAAGTCTGGACTAAAACTGATGGGAAAAATAGGGAGAAATAATTATGAGAAGTTTTAAAGAAGGGGAACTGGTTGAGGTTATAGATGATAATATTACGGGTGTAATTATAACTATTTCGAATGATTTAATAAAAATACGTACTCAGGATGGGTTTGATATGGATTTTTCAGCATCTGAATTGATGCATCGAGAAGGCCTGAACCCCATACGGGTAAGCAACGCTGAAGTTGCAACAGCTAAGGCAGACAAGGAGCAACCAGGAAAACCGAAAATCAGGAGAGTTAGTATAAAAGAGCGAAATGCCCCAAAAATGGAAGTAGATCTTCATATTCACCAACTTGTTCCCCATTCGAAAGGAATGAACAATTATGACATCTTGAATATTCAATTGGAAACAGCCAAAAGACAATTAGAATTTGCTATGCAAAAGAGGATACAAAAAGTGGTGTTTATACATGGCGTTGGTGCCGGCGTCTTAAAAGAAGAACTGAATTACTTGTTTAAACGGTATGAAAATGTAAAATACTATGATGCAGATTATCAAAAATATGGCTTAGGTGCAACAGAAGTGTTTATTTATCAGAATCCTTGAATGGCTTAGTTTTTGGTGGTAACGGTTCCGAAATCGTTAATTCTAAGGTCTGTTATCCGCTGGCCTTGTGAGTTTACAAGTGAAATATTACTTAATTCAATCCTGTGCTCATAGATGGTGGTATCGCTTGCACTTTGTACCGTAGTAATGTACACCTCCCCCCCTTCAGCTTGATACTCTTCAACAACAGTTGGTGAAATTGGGGGCACGGCATCACAAAAATAATTTTTTGAGATTTTATCAGTAAAGGTCCGGTATACTAACTGAGATTCCCCGGGGACAGCACTTTTTATGGTATCTGCAGAAACTTCATTCTTCAAAAGCCCGCTTTTCAAGTTAAGAATCAATGCCTCGGTTGTTTTTAGTTTAAAAAAGAGCGTGCTGTTGGTGGTTGTAGTTGATTCACAGAATGCCATACTGGTATCGTTAAAATCTATCGTTTCAATGATTAGATCACCGTCACCACATGAGTTAAGGAAACACAAAATAAAAATGAATAGTACTCTGTTCATGCTTCAAATTTACATGAAATAAAAGCTATTATCCTAGCGCATTGAGCTGATTTTATGAAGAGTTTAAGTTTATTTCGATTATTTTTGGCCCTGTATCCCAATCCTAAGATTATTCATGCAAAAGATCTATTTTGATAATGCAGCTACAACCCCCGTCCGGGCGGAAGTAATCGCAAAAATGCAGGATGCCCTTGCCAACTGTTTTGGGAATCCTTCTTCCACCCACGGATTTGGAAGAAGCGCTAAAACAGAAATTGAGCAGGCAAGGAAAACAATTGCCAAATATTTGAACGCCCAGCCTTCTGAGATTGTTTTCACATCCGGAGGTACCGAAGCAGATAACATGATACTAAGAAGTGCGGTCAGGGACCTGGGAATACAAACCATTATAACTTCGAAAATTGAGCATCATGCAGTGCTGCATACTGCAGAGGCACTTCAAAAGGAATTTGGCATCCATTTGGAGTTCGTTGATCTGGATAAATTTGGGAATGCAGACCTGCAACATCTGGAACAGTTATTAGACGCGGATGAATCAAAAAAATTAGTCAGTTTAATGCATGTCAACAATGAAATCGGGAATATTTTGGATATTCATAAAATTGCTGTGATCTGCAAGGCTAAGGGTGCTCTTCTCCATTCTGATACGGTACAGTCCATTGGCCATTTCCATTGGGACGTACAGTTCACGCCTATTGATTTCATGGTAGCTGCAGCCCATAAATTTCACGGTCCAAAAGGAGTGGGATTTGCTTTTATAAGGAAAAACACCAAAGTGGAACCTCTTATCCTGGGTGGTTCACAAGAACGAGGTTACCGGGCCGGAACAGAACCATTTCACAACATTGTTGGGTTAAAAGAAGCCTTCGTTGCTGCCTATGATAATCTGGAAGAGGAAAAACAATATATTTCTGGTTTGAAAGAATATTTTATTGAAAAAATAAAAGTTGCTATCCCGGGGATTGTATTTAACGGATATTCAGGAAATTTGGAAAGGAGTACTTATACCCTGGTGAATGTATGTCTGCCTTTTAGCGAAGAGAAATCTCAAATGCTTTTATTTCATTTAGACATTAAAGGGATTGCCTGCTCCAGGGGGAGTGCCTGCCAATCGGGTGCAAATGCAGGGTCGCATGTACTTGCCGAGATTTTGTCGGAGGAAGAACTACAAAAGCCTTCTGTCAGATTTTCGTTTTCAAAATTTAACACCCGCCAGGAAGTAGATTATGTAATTAACGTATTAAAAGAGTTTAATCAGACTTAGGATTTTTTTTCGATTTTAACCTCTCTTTGTCATAAGGAAATTTACGCACTAGTTTTTTCATCATTTTATCAATCAGATCGGCTGTGTTTTTTCCTGATTTCTTGTTGATTTCATTCTCGTATTTCCACAACAATTTCCCTGTTTTTCCATCACTTATTTTAATGCCGATGCTGCCGTAATTTGAATCTCCAAGGATATAGTCCATAAAGCTAAACTCTGCCGGAATCCCTTCAGAAAGAAGGATATTTATGTTGAGATTTCCGCTGACAATAGCATCAACCTGAAGTATTTTGCAAAGTTCTTCTATGGTATACGTATCTATATTATTGTAAGTGACATTATTCTGGGTTAGAATGGCATTTGTGTTTTGAATATTTTGAAAATCAACACTGAATTTCTTCTTTTTATATCCAAGACCAAAATAGGTATCCAGGGCATCCTGAAATGCATAGCCCTCTTTTTCTTCCAGTTTCTGAGATTCGTCTTTTGTAAAATTTTCCTCCAATTCAAGGTGAGTAAAAAACGGAATAATCGCCACAATTTGATGATCTTTACTGAGAGCATCAAATTTGCTGCTTTCGTATACATTTTTTTGAGCATTTAGCGAGGTGCCAAGTGCCACAAGGGTAATAATTAGTAATTTTTTCATTCTAAAGTAACTAAAATCGCATACTTAATTTGAGGTTGAGCACACGGGATGTCATATAATTGGGAACTGCAAACTCCAGCTTGCTGTCCACGTCTCTAACCCATGTGTTGGTAATGGAATTTTGATTGTTAAATAAGTTATAAATCTCAAAGCCGGCATTTAACTCTTCAAAACTATGTAACCAATGACCTTTTGGGTATTGTTTATTTATTTCTACAAAAGTATAGGAAATACCCAAATCTGCACGTTTATAATCTCTTAATCTATTCTGAAAGTTATAAGGATCGGCATAACTTGGCGAACCGCCGGGCACTCCGGTGTTATATACGAGATTCAGGTACATCCTTAAACTGGGTATTGCGGGGATATAATCCTGCCAAAGAACTCCTATTTGAAACCTTTGATCAGTAGGCCTTGAAATGTATCCCCTGTCATCAATGTTTTCTTCTGTTTTAAGGAAACCCAGACTCACCCAGGATTCAGTTCCCGGAACAAATGCGCCATTCATCCTCATATCAAAACCATAAGCATAGGCCTTTGCATTATTAGCCGCGGCATATCTAATTCTGACATCATCCAGGGTATAGGGATTTACATTGGTCAGTT
>JAHEBI010000235.1 GCA_024642325.1 Eudoraea sp.
TAGCTTTTTTGTTTGTTAACTGTTTTTCTTATGCCCAGGATGAAAAATCAAAAGGAGATGCCTTCTTTTTTGAATACAAATACCCGCAGGCAATTATTGAATATAAAAAGGAAAAAAACGAAAAACCCTTAAGCAAAAAACAAATACTCAATTTGGCAGATTCTTATTTGCGCACAGACAATTATAAAAATGCCATGGATACATATCTTTCCATATATAAGGAGGATACCGAAATTTCTACCTATCATTTTAATAATATGTTGCACGCCATGGCCAAAGCTTCGGGCCAGGAAAGAGTGAAGGCGTTTCTTGCCACAAAGACAGATGTCTTATCCAATGAGTTATTGGAAAACGCGGAATTCAATTATGAACTTCAGGAGTCTGAAATGGCCAATGATCTGAATTATAAGATATTCAATATCAATGCCAATGGCCCGGCCTCCGATTTTTCACCATCTTTTTACAAGGATGATAAATTACTTTTTACCAGTACCAGAAGTACAAAGGTAAACAAGAAAAAGGCAAACAAGGAAAGTGAATTCCTGGAAATATTTGTAGCCAAAGTAGGGGTTGATGGACAGATTCTCAACCCTAACCCGTTTTTAGATATTCCTGCATCAGATTTCCATCAGGCAACCCCTTTTTATTCTGAGGCCAAGGATGCCGTATTTTATGTAAGTTCCAATGCAGAATATGATCAGCTGACTTTTGATGAAAACGGAAAAAATAGCCTGGCTATAATGATGGCTGCCGGGGAAGAATCTGCACAATACATTTTAAGAGATCCAAGTACCTCTTTTTATTACCCGTTCTATGATACAAATACCAGCAGGCTTTATTTTGCCGCCAATTTCCCTGACGGATTCGGGGGCACAGACCTTTATTATGTAAATACAAACGAGGGTAAGATTATGTCTGCACCCGTAAATTTGGGGCCCAGGATAAATACCCCAGGAAATGAGGTCTCCCCATTTATTTTTGAAAATAGTTTTTATTTTGCTTCTGACATTTTTTACGGATTGGGAGGTATGGATATTTATAAATCGGAAATACAAGTCGATCAAACTTTTAGCATCCCGGTTAATTTAGGTTTAGGCCTTAATTCTGCGGAGGATGATTTTGGGTTCATTATTAAAAACAATAAAACCGAGGGGCTTACAGGTTATTTTTCATCCAACAGGGCTGAAGGTAAAGGCAAAGATGATATTTATGGATTTAATGTGGATGAGAAACCAGGCCTTAAAACATTGGTGCTGAGAGGTCAGGTAACTAATTCTGGCTCTAAAGAAGGTGTTTCTAAGGCCGCAGTAAAGATTTATGATACAGACCAAAACCTGATCAGGGAAATTTATACCGATGAAGATGGAACCTACAGATTGGAAATTCCCTGGAGAGAGTCTGTTGTACTTGAGGTTTCCAAAGAGCGATATTCTTCGCAAATCCGGTCTTTTGATAAAGCTGCAATCGAAAACCTTGAGGAGAATGGATCAGTGGATACAGAATTGCTGTTTCTGGATGATCTTGTAGAAGAAAAAGAGGATCAGACGATTATCAAATTGAAGAAGTTTTATTTTCAAAAAGGCAAGTCCGTTATAACTCCTGAGGTTGCTGCTGAGCTGGACAAAGCCGTGCTTGTGGTTAAAAGTTTTCCTCAACTGCAATTGCGAATAGAATCCCATACCGATAGTCGAGGGGGAAGTGCTACAAATTTTAAATTATCACAGCAACGGGCAGATGCCATAAAGGACTACTTAGAACAACATGGTGTTTCAACTTCAAACATATTATACGCTATTGGTTATGGAGAAGATAAAATAATCAATTCATGTAAGAATGGAGTATACTGTCTGGAGCAATTACATAACCAGAATGAGCGACAATTGATAGTGGTCTTAAATTACGACCTCATATATTAGGTTCTTTCCATTCCTTTAACAATCTGTAATGGTTCCATAAAAGGATGTGCTGCGATAATTGGTATGCTATTTTCAGACAGACAAACCAAAATTTCACTCCCGGGTAGTCATTAATTATTGGGAATACTTATATTTAGGGAAATAAATTTTTTATGAGTCGCACTTCGAAAGCTAAGGGATATTGGAAAAAAAATCTGCAATACCTCTCAATTTTGTTAGGTATTTGGTTTTTGGTATCCTATGGTTTTGGAATTCTGTTCAAGGAAAACCTGGATGCTATTTCCCTTGGGGGATTTAAACTCGGTTTTTGGTTTGCCCAGCAGGGATCTATCTATGTCTTTGTGGTGTTGATATTCATATATGTAGGATTGATGAACCGCCTTGATAAGAAATACGGGTTCGACGAATAAATTAAACCAACCAAACTGATATTCCATGGATGTACAGAACTGGACATTAACCATTGTTGTCCTTACTTTTCTACTATATATTGGAATTGCCATCTGGTCCAGGGCCAGTTCTACCAAAGATTTTTATGTTGCCGGGGGCCACGTTCCTGCCTGGGCCAACGGGTTAGCTACAGCCGCAGACTGGATGTCGGCAGCCTCTTTCCTGGGGATGGCCGGATTAATATCATTTAGTGGTTATGATGGCTCGGTATATTTAATGGGATGGACCGGGGGATATGTGCTTCTGGCCCTTCTTCTTGCACCTTACCTGAGAAAATTTGGACAATTTACGGTGCCCGATTTTATTGGTGACCGTTACTATTCCAATATTGCGCGTTCGGTAGCTGTGGTTTGTGCCCTTCTGGTTTCATTTACTTACGTCGCAGGACAAATGCGCGGGGTAGGACTCGTTTTTTCCCGGTTTTTGGAGGTCCCCATAAATACCGGAGTAATCATTGGGATGATCATCGTATTGTTTTATGCCGTTTTAGGGGGTATGAAGGGAATTACCTATACACAGGTGGCCCAGTACTGCGTATTGATTTTTGCCTTTATGGTACCTGCTATTTTTATTTCTATTCAAATGACAGGCAATTCAATTCCCCAGTTGGGAATGGGCAGTAATGTTATAGGAGAAAGTGTTTCCTTGCTGGACAAGTTAGACGGATTATCTACAGACCTGGGATTTCATGAATACACGACAGGCTCCAAGTCTATGATTGATATATTTTTTATTACTGCCGCTTTAATGGTGGGGACTGCAGGATTACCTCATGTTATCGTCAGGTTTTTTACGGTGCCGAAAGTAAAGGATGCAAGAAAATCTGCTGGCTATGCACTATTTTTTATAGCCATTCTCTATACTACTGCTCCGGCAATCGCAGTTTTTGCCCGAACAAATTTAATTGAGACAGTGAGCAATAAGAACTACTCTGATATGCCCGCATGGTTTTCTAAATGGGAATCCACGGGCCTATTAAAATATGATGATAAAAATTCCGACGGGATTATTCAGTATGTAGCGGATCCCGAAATTAATGAATTGGAGGTCGACAGGGATATTATTGTCCTTGCCAACCCCGAAATAGCCAATTTACCTAATTGGGTAATTGCCCTGGTGGCTGCCGGAGGTTTGGCAGCTGCGCTTTCTACCGCAGCAGGATTATTGCTTGTTATTTCCACTTCCATCTCACACGACTTAATTAAAAAACAGTTTAAGCCGGATATTTCCGATAATCATGAACTGATTATTGCAAGAATGTCTGCTGTTTTTGCTGTCTGTGTTGCCGGCTATTTCGGAATTAACCCGCCAGATTTTGTAGCGGCTACTGTTGCCCTGGCATTTGGTTTGGCGGCAGCTTCTTTTTTCCCAGCTTTGCTAATGGGGATTTTTTATAAAAAGATGAATAAAGAAGGAGCCGTGGCCGGGATGGTGGTAGGTATAGTTGCTATGTTGTTTTATATGCTGAAGTTTAAATTCGATATGTTTGGCGGGGGCACATCTCAGGATTGGTGGTTTGGAATTTCTCCTGAAGGCTTTGGTACTGTTGCTATGTTGCTTAACTTTATGGTTTCCATAATTATCTCTTTGTTCACACCGGATCCTCCAAAGGAGGTGCAGGAAATTGTGGAGAATATTCGAATACCCAGCGGTGTTATGGAACCGGATTCTCATTAAAATATAATTGGCATGAGTAATTATCACATTAAACATTTAGAGGAATATTTTCAGGTATATCGCAAATCGGTACAAAATCCTGAGGCTTTTTGGGAAGAAATAGCTGAAGAACATTTTGTTTGGCGTGCAAAATGGGATAGGGTGTTGAGCTGGGATTTTACGAAACCCGAGATTAAATGGTTTGAGGGTGCAGAACTTAACATAACAGAGAATTGCCTGGACAGGCATCTGCCTACCAAACGAAACAATACGGCCATCATATTTGAGCCTAATGACCCTAAAGAAGAGGCACAGCATATCACATACGGGCAATTGCATGAAAGAGTATGCAGGATGGCCAATGTACTCAGGGAAAACGGAATAAACAAAGGAGACCGCGTTTGTGTTTACTTACCGATGATACCCGAATTGGCTTATACCGTTTTAGCCTGTGCAAGGGTAGGAGCTATACATTCTGTTGTTTTTGCGGGCTTTTCTTCAAATGCGCTGGCCACAAGGATAAATGATTGTGATTGTAAAATGGTTATTACTTCTGATGGTTCCTACAGGGGTAATAAAACAATAGACCTGAAGGGTATTGTAGACGTTGCCCTTGAAGATTGTCCTGGGGTAAAAAAGGTATTGGTAGTAGAGCGTACGGGAGAAAAAATAAAGATGAAGAAAGACCGTGATTTGTGGTTAAAACCTTTGTTGGATAATGCCTATGCCGACTGTAGTGCAGAACGAATGAAATCTGAGGATCCTCTATT
>JAHEBI010000236.1 GCA_024642325.1 Eudoraea sp.
TAAGGAATCCTGAATAAAGTTATAATAGTGAAGATTAACGAATCATTTTTGAAATTATGACAGACATCAATGTTATAATCCCCGCTTATAATGAAGCAAATTCTATTGCAAAGGTCATTCAGGAAATTCCAACTACGGTTTCTGAAATTATAGTTGTTAACAATAATTCATCGGATGATACTGCAGCAAACGCAGCAAAAGCGGGAGCTACGGTATTGGATGAAACCAGAAAAGGGTACGGATATGCCTGTCTCCGCGGTATGGATTATATAGCAAAGAAGTCCAGGAAGCCTAATATTATCGTATTTATCGACGGAGACTATTCTGACTACCCGGAAGAGCTTAACAAAATTGTAAGACCTATTCTCGATGAAAATATAGATCTTGTGATTGGAGCAAGAACAAAAGCACTGAGGGAGGAAGGCTCAATGACTCCACAACAAATTTTTGGCAATAAATTAGCCACATTTTTAATGAAGTTGTTTTTTGGGTCAACATTTACAGATTTAGGACCCTTTAGAGCAATTAAATACAATAGGCTTTTGGAGATGGAAATGGAAGACAAAACCTACGGGTGGACCATAGAAATGCAACTAAAAGCACTAAAAAACAAAATGTCATATGTCGAAATACCAGTGCATTACAAAAAAAGAATTGGTGTTTCTAAAGTGTCTGGTACAGTAAAAGGTAGTATATTTGCAGGCGCAAAAATATTGGGTTGGATTTTTAAATATAGTTTAAAATAATATGGGACTAACAATTGCTTACATCATTATTGGAATATACAGTACAGCTCTGTTACTGATATTTTTTTACAGTCTGGCACAATTAAACCTTTTGGTAAATTATTTAGGGAACAAAAAGCTAAATGAGGTTGCCCCAAAATATAATTTACTGGACGCTAAGGAGATTCCTTTTGTTACTATTCAGTTGCCCATATACAATGAGGAGTACGTTGTAGAACGCTTACTGGAAAATATCTCAAAAATGGAATACCCAAAAAGCAAACTGGAAATTCAGGTATTGGACGATTCCACAGACAAATCGGTAAATGAAACGGCAGAAAGAATTAAAGCCTTGCAGGAAACCGGTTTGGATATACAACATATTCGAAGAGAAAACAGGACAGGTTATAAGGCAGGAGCCCTAAAGGAGGGACTAAAAATAGCGAAAGGTGATTTCATAGCAATATTTGATGCGGATTTTCTTCCGGATTACGATTGGCTTAAGAAAACCGTAATTTATTTTAAAGATGAGGAGATAGGGGTTGTTCAAACCAGATGGGGGCATATCAACCGGGATTATTCTACTCTTACCAAAATTCAGGCATTCGCACTTGATGCACATTTTACACTGGAACAAGTTGGCAGAAACGCTAAAGGTCACTTTATCAATTTTAATGGTACTGCTGGTATCTGGAGAAAAGAATGTATTCTGGATGCAGGAAACTGGGAAGGTGATACATTAACTGAAGACCTGGATCTTAGTTACAGGGCGCAGCTTAAAAACTGGAAATTTAAATACCTTGAGGATGTTGAAACTCCTGCAGAGCTTCCCGTAGTTATTAGCGCTGCGAGGTCTCAGCAATTCAGATGGAACAAAGGCGGAGCAGAAAACTTCAGAAAGACCGTTTGGAATGTTATAACCGCTAAGAATATTTCATTTAAAACTAAATTACATGGTGTGCTGCACCTGTTAAATAGTTCCATGTTCCTGTTCGTCTTTATTGTAGCCATATTAAGTATTCCAATGTTGTATATAAAGAATATGTACGGTCACTTAGGTTGGATATTTGAAGTAACCAGCTTTTTTATTCTTAGCACGGTGATTCTATTTATTTGCTACTGGTTTACCTATAAAAGTATTCAGGGAAGTAGTTTCGATAAGTTTGTAGATTATATAAAACTTTTCTTTACCTTTTTCTCGGTAGCCCTTGGCTTTTCCCTGCACAACACAGTTGCTGTGCTGGAAGGTCATATGGGAAAAAGAAGCGAGTTTGTGCGTACTCCAAAATTCAATATCAACAACCTTACAGACAGTTGGAAGGGCAATAAGTACCTGGCTAAAAAGATCTCTCCCAATATGATTCTTGAGTTCGGTCTGATGATCTATTTTCTTTTTGGAATGTACAGCGCTATTCCGCTAAATGATTTTGGTTTGTTCCCATTCCATTTCATGTTATTCCTTGGATTCGGATTTGTAGCACTTAAATCGCTAACAGCTAAGGCATAACGCCATTATTATTTACTTATTTCCTAGACTGAATAAGGCATCATTTTAATTATAAATTGGTCTGTCCGGGCTGCTTTAAAGTGCTTGAAAATTATCAATTTTTGTGTACTTTGTGGGGGCCAAACTATTCAGACCAATGTCTTCAAGGATTTTTTCTTATTGGAATCTCCACAAATTTTCAATTCTTATGGTATTGGCAAGTCTTTTGTTTTATACCAGCTTCGCATATGACCTTGTACGCACAGATTTTATAAAACTTATTACCCTTTTTTTTGCGCTCTTTTTTCTTTGTTATAAACTGATTCAATTTGAAAAATGGAATTTTAATTTCCTCCTGATTTCAGGTATTCTTTTTCGTCTGATTTTTCTGATGGTGGAACCAAACTTATCTCAGGATTTTTATAGATTTATCTGGGATGGCGAATTAGTGCTTGCAGGCATAAATCCATATTTGCAGACACCTGATACTATTATGGAAAATAGTAATATCCTTTTAGGTAATGCTCAGGAATTGCATGGTGGCATGGGCTCTTTAAGTGCCAGGCATTTTAGTAATTACCCACCTTTAAATCAACTACTCTTCTCTATATCAGTCTTTTTGGGTGGGAAGAGTATTACAGGGTCTGTAATAGCCCTGAGATCTATTATTGTATTGGCTGATATTGGCGTTTACTATTTTGGGAAAAAACTGTTGAGACACTTAAACAGATCCCCTCATCTTATTTTTTGGTACTTTTTAAACCCCCTGGTAATCATAGAACTTACCGGAAATCTGCATTTTGAAGGAGTAATGCTCTTTTTCTTTGTTTGGGGATTGTTTTTCCTTACCGTAAATAAGTGGTTTTTTGCGGCAGTAGTATTTGCCTTTTCCATTTCTGTGAAACTCGTACCTTTAATGTTCCTTCCTCTTTTTATTACCTATTTCGGGTTTAAGAAAAGTATTAGATTTTACGTGGTACTGGGAATAACTATTTTAATAGGTGTTCTTCCATTTTACGCACCCCTTTTTCTGAACAATTATACCAATACCGTTGGCCTATGGTTTTCAAATTTTGAATTCAATGCGGGTATTTATAATCTTATAAAACTTATAGCCGTAAAATTTGATGCCAAGCCCTGGGAATTAATAAAATTCTATGGAAAATTAGTTCCGTATATTCTGGTATGTTTTGTACTACTCCTAACTTTTTTAAGGGATAATAAAAAATTGCCCGTCCTTCTAAATTCAATGTTTTGGATCATCGCTGTGTATTATTTCCTGTCTGCAACAGTACATCCTTGGTATATAATTTTCCTTGTTGGCTTATCCCTATTTACAGATTATCGCTTCCCATTGGCCTGGTCCATAGTAATCATTTTAAGTTATTCTGCTTATGCAAATCCTGAATTTAAAGAGAATCTTGGGTTTCTCCTCATTGAATATTTCCTAGTTTTTGGGTTTATTGTTTATGAAATATTTAGAATGAAAGGTCAAACGTTGTTAATTCGTAAAAATTAGAGTGCAAATTATGATAGTTCAATTTAATTTGTACATTTGACTTTCAATGGAAAAAAACG
This sequence comes from Eudoraea sp., assembly GCA_024642325.1. Lineage (GTDB taxonomy): Bacteria > Bacteroidota > Bacteroidia > Flavobacteriales > Flavobacteriaceae > Eudoraea. The sequence goes on from JAHEBI010000236.1 coordinate 3,790, forward strand.
CAAACATATCTTTACCTCTTTGGAATTCTATTCCTGTACGCTGCGTTGTACGTCCCCGCCCGTAAGGGTATATTTCTTTATTGGAAATAGGTGAGTCCATTTCCGCACTGTCAAATCAAATATTTTTTATCATTAAAAAAAGCTAGCAATGGAAATATTAATTGCTAACGAATCGCACTTTAAATACGCCAAAATAATTAGTGACACCATTGCCGAATCAGCTAAGGTGAGGGGTACGGGTATTGCCCAGAGAACACCTGAATACATTATCAAACGATTGGAAAATGGCAACGCGGTGATTGCTTTGGACGGGGATAAATTTGCCGGATTCTGTTATATCGAAGTATGGGGACACCAAAAATTTGTGGCTAATTCCGGGCTTATCGTTCATCCTGATTATAGAAATCAGGGTTTAGCAAAAAAAATCAAAAAGGCCATTTTTGAACTTTCTTTAAAAAAATTCCCGGAAGCCAAAATTTTCGGAATTACCACCGGCCTGGCGGTAATGAAAATGAATTACGAATTGGGATATAAACCTGTTACCTTTTCAGAATTAACCGATGATCCGGCTTTTTGGAAAGGGTGCCAGACTTGCAAGAATTTTGATGTCCTCACCAGGACCGATCAAAAAATGTGCCTCTGTACCGGTATGTTATATGATCCATCAATGGCAGTGGCCAAGAAAGAAAAGCTGGACGATAAAGCTTTTAAAAGGCTCAAAAGAATTAAAGAGCAATTATTTCTCAAAAGAAAGAACAAATGAAAAAATTAGTATTGGCATATAGCGGGGGACTTGATACTTCTTACTGCGCCAAATTTTTATCTCAGGAAGAGGGATTTGATGTGCATGCAGTAAGTGTGAATACAGGAGGGTTTTCAGCAGAAGAAATTGCGCATATTAAAAATAAGGCACTTCAGTTAGGTGCTTCCTCTTATACTTCTATTGATGCCCTGGAGCATTTTTATGATAAGGTGGTAAAGTTCCTTGTCTTTGGCAATGTA
>JAHEBI010000237.1 GCA_024642325.1 Eudoraea sp.
GGAGACCGCCTATTGTGCGGACTTTTGTATTGGTGTAGCAGGATATCCTGAAAAACATATGGAGGCTCCTTCTTTACAAACAGATTTAAAATGGTTAAAAAGAAAAGTTGAGCTTGGAGCCCATTACGTGGTAACGCAAATGTTTTTTGATAATAAAAAGTTTTTCGATTTTGTAAAGGCTGCAAGGGATATGGGTATTACCGTGCCTATCATTCCTGGAATAAAGCCCATTGCAGTAAAAAGGCATTTACATTTATTGCCCCAGGTATTCAGAATTGACCTTCCGCAGGATTTGATTGATGCCGTAGAAACCTGTAAAAATAATAAGGAAGTAAGGCAAGTTGGGATTGAATGGGCAATTGAGCAATCAAAAGAGTTGAAGGCGGCGGGTGTACCTGTCCTTCATTACTATTCCATGGGTAAATCAGATAATATCAAAGCTATTGCTGAAGCTGTATTTTAATGGATCCCTTGCTTTTAATGGAACAATTTTGGCGGCAATTTGCAAGACCACATTGCGGAATCAAGGGAATTGATATTAAATTTTTGGAATGGGTGCCTGCCTGCAGTTTCATAAGAAGAACCCTGGATATCTCAAGTTAAATACTCGTATTATTTCCTATTTTTACACCCAATGGACACCAGATTTTTATATGTATGCCTACTTTCCTGTCTTTGGTGTTTTTCCCAAAAAGAAGAAACACCTAAAAGGTTCACCATAGATGCGAATCCCTTTTATGGTTCCATAATTCTTCATAACCCCGATATTTCCCATTTAATTAATGCCCACCCATCGGGAGTTATACTTGGGTTTAATAAAAAAAATTATGGATCTAAAGAATGGCATCAGGAATATAATTATCCCGATACAGGAATTTCTTTTGTTTATCAGGATATGAAGTATGAAACCCTTGGCGAAAATTTTAGTTTGTACGCACATTATAATTTTTATTTCTTTAAACGTAACATGCAATTCAGAATTGGTCAGGGCTTAGCATATAATACAAACCCCTATGATAAGGATCAAAATTTCAGAGGTAATGCCTATGGTTCGCATATCATGAGTTCTACATATTTAATGCTTAATTATCATAAGGAACAATTATATAAAGGTTTGGGCATTAAAGCGGGAATATCTATAATTCATTATTCCAATGCCAATGTAAAAGCCCCTAATACGTCTACAAATACCTTTGCATTCAATGCAGGACTTGTATACGATTTGGATGGAAATGAAGGAATTGTTTATATAAAAAACTTGGATCAGGAAAAGATTACAGAACCCATTAAGGCCAATTTGGTTTTCAGATCTGGTATTAATGAAAGTGATGTGATTAACTCAGGACAGTTTCCGTTTTATATTTTCTCTGTTTATGCGGACAAGCGGCTTTCCCGAAAAAGTGGTATACAACTTGGAGCAGATTTGTTTTTTTCAAATTTCTTAAAAGACCTGATCCGTTATCAGTCCATATCCTTTCCTGAGTTGGATATTGATCCCGATGCAGATTATAAACGAGTAGGTATGTTTCTGGGATATGAACTGTATATTTCTAAATTAAGTATTATGGCTCAGTTGGGTTACTACGTGTACTATCCCTTTGATTTTGAAGGACAAGTGTATAACAGGATTGGATTAAAATACTATTTTGGTAAAAAATTATTTGGAGCAGTCACTTTAAAATCACATGGTGCCAAAGCCGAAGCCGTTGAGTTTGGACTTGGAATACGTTTATAGAATTTATGGGCAATAGGTTAGTTTTAGGAATGAAGAATAAAATGATACATCTGAAAAATATATACCCGAAGTTGGTGGGTGTTCTCGGACTTTTATTATTATTGGGGTGCAACGGAGATAGCGTTCCGGATTGTTTCCAAAATACTGGGGAGTTCATACGCGATGTGATTCCGGTAGAAAATTTTACAAAAATAACAGTTAATGAAAATACTAAATTGGTTCTCAAAGAGGGGAATCCCATATTAGTGGAGGTTGAAACCGGAGAATATTTGCGTAACGAGGTGAATGCAGAAGTTAAAGATGGAACCCTCATGCTAACCGATATGAATAATTGCAATTTTTTCAGGCCATATGGGGTTACTACTTTTTATGTTACCGCCCCAAATATTACCGAAATCAGGAGTAATACGGGCTTTTCTACTGTAAGCGATGGAGTGCTTACCTATCCTCAGATTAGGCTTGTATCTGAGAGCTTTAATGATCCCGAAAATCTCACGACAGATGGAGATTTTGATCTTCAATTGGCATCACAGGATGTAAATGTTGTAGTCAATGGCATTGCATATTTTAAACTAAGGGGTAGTTCTGCAAACTTAAATGTGACTATTGCAGCCGGGGATTCCAGAGTGGAGGCCAGATCCCTTGTTGTTCAAAATGTAACCCTTAATCACAGGGGCAGTAATGATGTACTTATTAACCCGCAGACTTCATTAAAAGGTACTATTCGGGGTACCGGGGATGTGGTTAGTTATAATCGTCCGGATATAATAGATGTAAAAGAACTTTATAAAGGGAAACTAATTTTTAATGACTAAAAAGTGAACCCTCTCCAAAACGGCAATAACAGAATATTCACTTCAGGGGATAATTTGAATAATAATTCAATACATACTTCCCTGGCCGTCGCAGATGAATTGTTAAATGCACTCGTAAATCAAAATAAAGTACCCGGCTTGTCTATTACGGTAATGAAAAACAGGCAGGTTTTTTTACAGAAAGGTTATGGTTTTGCAGATCTTGAAACCAGGACCCCGGTAGATCCCTTAAAAACCATATTCCGTGTAGCCAGTGCCTCGAAACCAATAGCGGCATCGGCACTTGCACATATGGTGGAAGAAGGGACATTGTGTTTGGACACATCTTTTAATGATTATGTATCGTATTACCCCCAAAAATCTTCCGATTTCACTATAAGGCAGCTTGCCGGCCATATTGCTGGTATAAGGGGGTATAAAGGAAAGGAATACGCACTTAATAAACCTATCAGCATAAAGGAAGGGATTGAGATATTTAAAGATGATGATTTGTTATTCACACCGGGCTCAGATTATTTTTATTCCAGTTATGGCTGGGTACTCGTGTCTTTGGCCATGCAGGAAGCAAGTTCAACTCCATTTTCAGATTATGTGGAAAATACCATATTAAGGCCGTTGGGCCTTTTTGATACCTACCCCGAATTTCCGGATGAAGACAATGAATATAGGGCAACATTTTATTCGAAGAAAATTACGGGATTTTCAAGGGCCATAGCGGTAAATAATTTATACAAACTTGCAGGGGGTGGTTATTTATCTTCTTCCGCAGACCTGGCTAAACTCGGGCAGGCCTATCTGGATAAAAAGATTGCCAGAGAAGCAATTATAAATCAATTTATTACTTCACAGAAAATAGGAGAAATGCCGACCTATTATGGCCTTGGATGGCAGTCCAGTCTGGACAAGAAAGGAAGAGCATACTATGGGCACTTAGGAAATGGGGTAGGAGGGTATTCCAATTTTATTATTTACCCTAAACTGAAAATGGTCATAGCTATTTTAATAAACTGCACAGATCCCAAGGTGCAATCAGAATTAGATGCTATAATTGATGTTTTAATTTCTGCAGAAATAATCAGCTAATCTAATTACCGGTCAATTCTGTAAATAAACCTTCCAGATTTTTATTTTTTCTACTTAGTTGCAGCGTTTTTAGTTGATTATCATGAGCGAAATCAAAAACAACCGAACGCATATCTTGAGATGTATCAAAGGTTATTTCATATATAAAACCTCCGGTATTAACCACATTTATTACTTTGGGAAGCCTTTTAAGGAATGCCTCCTCCACACGAAAATCAAATTCGACTTCTATAATCTGTTCGTTATCCTCTCTTAGATCGGCAAGTTTTTTATCTGCCACAAGCATCCCCTTGTTAATGATAAGCACCCTGTCACAAACGGCTTCTACTTCTTTCATAATATGAGTAGATAGTAAGATGGTCTTTTTTTGGCTGAACTGCTTAATAAGTTTTCTTATTTCAATAAGCTGATTAGGATCCAGACCTGTTGTGGGTTCATCTAAAATAAGTACTTCAGGATCATGTAGCAGAGCAGAGGCAAGTCCGACACGCTGTTGGTATCCTTTAGACAGCTCCCCTATTTTTTTATGGGATTCAGGGATTAAACCGGTTTGTTCAATTACACTGCTTATTCTTTTTTTGGATATTTTATAAATCGCGGCATTAAAAGCAAGATATTCTTTTACATACATGTCTTTATAAAGCGGGTTATGTTCTGGTAAATAGCCTATACTTTTTTGCACCTCTTTTGGCTGTGTGATCACGTCAAAATCATTTACAAAAGCTTGGCCTTTATCTGCTTTGCTGTAAGTGGTCAGGATCTTCATCATGGTCGATTTCCCCGCTCCGTTTGGGCCCAGGAATCCTACAATCTCCCCTTTTTTTATCTCAAAGGACACATTATTCAATGCTTTTTGTGAACCAAAACTCTTAGAGATATTTTTCACCTTTAAAGACATATGCTAATTTTTTTATTTAAAATAGACAGTGCAAATATAAGCTAGAAATTCGTTTGTATTATTTTGATTAATCCGTCGAAATATCCGGGAATGAGAAGTTTTGTCTATTTGAAATAATGATAAATTCACAAAAAAGATTTGTATTCAAAAAAATATCCGCAAAGAATTGAGGAATACTGTGAATATTCCCAAAAAGATATTTATAAACATCGATTTTTAAATATAATATTTACCTTAGCCAAAGATTTGCAAAACAA
>JAHEBI010000238.1 GCA_024642325.1 Eudoraea sp.
AATTAAGGAAGTTGCAGAATTACTTATCAATAGGGAATACCATTCATTACCCGTTGTGGAAGATGGTAATCTAAAAGGGATGGTAACCACGACAGATATAATTAAATACCTGCTAAAACAGTGCTAAGAATTTGCAATATTGGCAATATGTGATATTGTGCCCCCGGGATCCTTCGAGTTGAAAACAAAACTTCCCGCAACCAGAACATCTGCACCTGCCTCTACAAGTGCCTTTGCATTCCCAGCATTTACGCCACCATCAATTTCTATTAATGTTTTGGCTTTCTTTTCATTAATTAATTCCTTTAATGACCTGACTTTGGCAAACGTATTTTCAATAAACTTCTGACCCCCATATCCCGGATTGACGCTCATAACACAAACAAGGTCGATGTCTGCTATGCTGTCCTCCAGGAGGTTTATATTAGTATGTGGATTAAGAGCCACTCCAGCCATCATGCCTTCGGCTTTAATCGCTTGTATAGTCCTGTTTAAATGCAGGCAGGCTTCATAATGAACTGTCAATATATTGGCGCCTAAAGCAGCAAAAGTTTTAATGTACCTGTCAGGATCAATAATCATAAGATGCACATCGAGCGGCTTGGTTGCATGCGTAGCAATACTTTTTATTACCGGCATTCCGTAAGAGATATTTGGGACAAAAACCCCGTCCATTACATCCAGATGATGCCAGTCTGCCTTGCTCGAATTGACCATTTCAACGTCTCTTTGCATATTCCCGAAATCAGCCGCTAGGAGTGAGGGTGCTATTCGTACTTTATTCATTATTCAATACCTGAAAAATTTTGTCACAAAAATAAGTATTCATTCTGGTTTTATGGGGAGCTGTCACAAATTACTGCTAATTTATTTCGTGTTCTTTTTATTATATAGTTCATGTGTTTCATCGGCTCCGCTCAGTAAATACGTAAAAAGATCCGCAATTTCCTTTTCATTCAGTCTGTTTAGCAATCCGGAGGGCATTGGTGAAATTGGAGACAGTTCCTTTTTGACAACAGAAGATTTCAGAAGTTGGACGGTATATGATGTATTAAGCGGATTAGGCATTATTTTAACAGAATCAGCAGTTTCCGATAGAATTCTTCCCGCTATTTTTTTACCATCTTCAAGATGAAAAAGGGTAAAGGCATATTGATCGGAAATATCATCATTGGGGCTGTAAATGGCATATAGCAAATCGTACCTCCCAAATTTTGTACCTATCTGAGTCAAATCAGGTCCGGTTGCACCTCCTTCACCTCTCATGCGATGGCATAAAACACACAGGGCCGCCTGATAGGCCCTTTCCCCATCGGCCAAGGTTCCATCATAATCACTCATTTTATCACCCCATAGAAATTGGTTTATGGTGCTTCCTGTATAATTTTCACCCGGTCCAATTGGTTGAGGGAGCTCTTCCATAACAGTATTTGGGGAATAAACCCCTGAAAGTTCCTCAAAATATTTTTTTTCCTTTGCAGGTACATTGGCCATTGCCTGAAGCCTGACATTTTCCATGTAAGCTTTAAAACTCATGCCGCCTTTAGCGCTTAAGACATCATAGAACCACATAAAGTATTTCTCGCGAAGTTCTTTGTTCCAGCCTTCGGTAGCATGACTTAAAAGCATTCCGTAGTAAATGGCTTCACTTGGAGGCATTTTTGCAATCACTTCCCTAATTAATGGGCCGTATTGTTCGCTTCTTAAAGTGGCTTCCTCTGAAAGCATCTGACTGCTGTTATTGGTTTTTTCCACAGTGTGTTTTACCAATAAATCACACAAGGTTTTTACGGTGCCATCTGCATTTAAATATAACATAATAGGTGCCAGCTCCCTGTTGAGGGTGTTATTTGAATTTGGAAAATAAGGTTTCAATTTTTCGATTACGGCCTTTTGTGTTTTGGGGTCAGGCTGGCCCATGCGGATGAACAGAAGGGAATAGTTTCTTAGAAGGTCTAACTGTTCCTGTAGATCAAGTACTTCCCAATTTATTTGATTTAGTTTATTCAGAATCCTTGCCTGTTCTTTTTTATCTCCCTGCCTTGCTAATGCAATTCCTGCTTCAATGGTTTTGACGGGCGATTTTTCCAAAAAATAATTTTCTTTCCACTGATCCACCGGAAGATTTTCCAGAGCAATTCGGGAGGCATATCTGATGAATCTGTCTTCATGATCAAGATTGTCCCACGAGATTTTAATTGCCTCTTCAGGACTAACTGCCGAGTAATTCTCAAGTTGGTGCCTGAGTTGCCTTAATTCTTTTCCCTCATTATTCGGGGTGTTTTCTGATTCTGGAATATCTCCCTCATAGCTTAATCTGTATAAATGGGAATCCAGTCCTCTTCCACCGGTGGCGAAATAGAGGTTGCCATCAGAACCAGCAATCATATCGGTTAAGGGCAAGGGTGTACCTGATAAAAATTCTTCCCGTAATGCAGAGTAACTACTTCCCTTGGGTACAAGGTTAATGTGATAGATTGTTCCAAAACTCCAGTCCATAATAAAAAGTCCGTTATGATACTTTGATGGAAATCTCAATTTGGCCCCGGACAATATAGCGGTGGGAGAGCCCTGTTCCAGATTATGGACCGCCGGCAGGTTATCAGGATAGTATTCCGGCCATTTACCAGAACCGGTTCGCCAGCCGTATTCACTTCCGGGAGTCACCAGGCAAATTCGGGTTGGTCTGTACCATGGCATTCCAATGTCCCATTCCATATCAGCATCATATGTAAATAATTCACCGTCCTGGTTAAATGCCAGGTCAAAAGGATTTCTGTAACCGGCCGAAATTAGTTCCCAGTTTTCGCCCAGGGGATCAAATTTTGCCACCCAGCCACCTGGTGCTTTTATTTCATTTGCGTGTCCGCGTGCATCCAGATAGGGGGTAAACAGATTATCCTCTCCCCAATTTGTAGGCAGGCGACTATTATTTTTCACTCGTTCTGGGATGAGTACGTGGTTTCCGGCAATAAAATAGATGGACTCACCATCCGGACTTAACACAAAACTATGGGGTCCATGTTCTCCGGATCCTTCTAATTTCAGCAGCATGCTAACATCATTGAGACGACCATCACCATTTGAATCTGTAATTCTATAAACACCGCTTCCTCTTTTGCCATCTTCCTCCCAATTTTTATTTACTGCGACATAAAGACTATTAAATGCCCATAGCATGCCATGCGCTTCGCCAATATCAAGATCCAGGCTGTCTACCTTAGCCGTTTGGACGACATCGCCTTTTTCAGGCATTTTAAAATAATAGATCTTACCCCGCTGATCACATCCATAGATTGTTTTGTTGGCACCTTCAGCCAGTGCTACCCATGAACCTTGTTTGTGGGCACTGGGGTGGTATATTGTTTCAAGTACAAAGTTCTCCGGTAAATTAAATTTTACTTCCGATGAGTCAATCGCTTCTTCAGAAGATTTATTCTGGTTACAGGAAATAAAAATGAATAAAAAACCAACGCAAATAAATCTAATTGATATGGAATGAAGGGAGGTCATGGAATATAATTTAAATGAATGTATCCTTGAAGTTTACTTTCTATAAATATACAGAAATGTGCTGGTACAAAATAGTTGAAAAAAAATCAATATAGAAAAGCAACTGAAAGAAGTAAAAATATTTGGAAAACTATAAATCTCTGACTGGAGGTTTGATTTGGAAAAAGAAATATATTTTTAAAGAAAGGGTAATTATTGATAGAATTATGCTAAAATGAAAAACTCCGGTAATCAGCCGGAGTTTATTCATCAATCAAAAAACGAACAGTCATGATAAACTGTTGTTACTGTCACAAATTACAATTTTTATACCAAAAATCCAATCTATGGAATTTTTAACATGTAATTCACATTTCGTTATTTATCCGAGATAAGTTTTTAATATTTTACTTCTTGAAGTATGTTTTAATCTTCTAATTGCCTTTTCCTTGATCTGACGTACTCTTTCTCTTGTAAGGTCAAAAGTTTCTCCAATCTCCTCAAGAGTCATAGAATGTTGTCCAGCCAAACCAAAATACAATCTGATAACGTCTGCTTCCCTGGGTGTAAGAGTTTCTAATGCCCTTTCAATTTCTGTACGTAAAGATTCATGTAATAATTCTCGATCCGGGTTAGGGGACTCACCACTTCGCAGAACATCGTAAAGATTTGAATCCTCCCCGTCAATTAGAGGGGCATCCATGGATACGTGACGACCTGAATTTTTCAAAGACTGTTTTACATCTTCTACTGTCATATCCAATTCCTTGGCAATTTCCTCTGCTGAGGGGATTCGCTCATGAGCTTGTTCTAGAAAAGCAAATGTCTTATTGATCTTATTTATGGAACCAATTTTATTTAATGGTAATCTGACAATACGTGATTGTTCTGCCAAAGCCTGCAATATGGACTGACGAATCCACCAAACTGCATAAGAGATAAATTTAAAGCCCCTGGTTTCATCAAAACGCTGTGCTGCTTTAATAAGGCCAAGATTTCCCTCGTTAATCAAATCCGGAAGTGTAAGTCCCTGGTTCTGATATTGCTTCGCAACGGATACCACAAAACGAAGATTGGCTTTTGTAAGTTTTTCCAGCGCCAGTTGATCCCCAGCTTTAATACGCTGAGCCAATTCTACTTCCTCATCTGCGGTGATTAGATCTACCTTGCCAATTTCCTGTAAATATTTATCTAAGGATGCTGTTTCCCTGTTGGTAACTTGTTTTGTAATCTTAAGCTGTCTCATCTAGGTTTTCCTTTATATGTTAAGTTCAAAGTG